>NZ_JBHTLK010000193.1:0-13971 GCF_042678885.1 Saccharothrix hoggarensis | reverse complement strand
CGGTGGTCAGGGTCCGAACGCCGGCCCCGGCCCCGGCTCCGCGAGTCCCGCGGCGGGCGGCTCGGTGCTCGACCGGGCGGCTGGTGCGATCCCGAGCCCTCGGGCGGGCGAGTCGGACGCGCGCGAGTCGGACTCCGGCGCGGGCCGCGGGCTCGACAGCGGGCCGTCCACCGAACCGGCCACGCTCGAAGCGGTCGGGTCGGTGCTGGTCCGGATCGCCCGCGAGCTGTCGGCCGGCGTCAACGGCCGCTACGGCAAGCACGAGTTCCGGCGGTTCGAGCTCGTCTACTGGCTGATGAACCAACGGCTGGACGGGGCCGACCCCGAGTCCGCCGCGACCCTCCTGACCCGGCTGCGGGAACGTGACCTGCGCCGTCGCAGCGGTGACGATTTGCTGCCCAGGGAAGTGCTGGACACCGCCACCGAAACCGCGCCCTGGTGGGTGCGGGTCGTGGTGAGGCTGGTGCCGTCCTTCCTCTTCCGCGCCAAGCTGCGCGGCCTGGTGCCGGGCAGCGAGTACCGGTGGCTGCTGCGCCAGCCCTACCTCGCGCCGCACGACCCGGGCACGTTCATCGGCTTCGCCGAACGGCTCACGTCCGCCCTCGTCCCCGGCCGCAACGCCGAACCGCGCGAGGACACCGGCCAGCTGGCGAAGCTGCTCGTCAACGCGTTCCTGGAGGACGTCCGCCGCACCTACCGCCGGTCGTGGTGGCGGCTGCGGTCGGCCCGCCGGACCGTGTACCCGGTGGTGCTGCTGGACGGCATCCGCCGCGACAACGGCGGCTACGCCCTCCTCAAGATCATCAACGACGTCCGCAACGACACCGGCGCGTTCGACCCCCTGGTGATCATCAGTGGCAGCGTCAAGGTGCCGCCGGACGCGGAGACCACCGCCGAGCGCGAACCCGCCCCGGTGAGCCAGGCCGGTCACGCCTACGAGATGTGGACGCGCAAGCTCGCCACGGACAGCCGCGCGCGCCGGCCCACCGCCTGGTTCCTGCCGCTGAAGGTCCCCGCCGTCACCGTCGTGCGCGGCGAGGTGCCGCCCACGGCGACGCTGTCCGTGCGCGCCGCCCCGATCTGGTCGCGCACGTCGGTGCTGGCGCTGGTCGTGGTGATGCTGCTCGCGTCGGTCGCCACGGTCGGCTACCGGCACGTGCGCGGGATCGTCGTGGCGGACGAGCAGTGGCGCCACGAGCACTGCGGATTCGACCGGGACAACCCCGACGCGCACACCGTGCAGCGGATCGGCGACGACTGCGTGGGCGTGACCACGGGGCCGGTGCCGCTGTTCGGGAAGGCGGACGACAAGGACATCGCGCGCTTCAACCGCGTCCAGAACCTGATCGTGGAGCAGAACCGGCGGGTGCTGGACGCGCACCGGGAGAACCCCGACCGGCCCTACGCGACGGTGGTGTACGTGTCCGCGATGGGCACGGCGCGGGAGGCGTTGGCCAGCAACACCGCGCGGCTCGTCGGCGTGGCCGCCCGGCAGTCGCGGCTGCTGGAGCGCACCGACTCGGACGAGCCGCTGATCCGCGTGCTGCTGAGCAACGCGGGCGTGGCCATGCAGCACGGCGAGGTGGTCGCGGCCAAGCTGGCGTCCCTGCTGGAGCGGGACAAGAGCATCGTCGGCGTGCTCGGGATGGCGTTGAGCAGCAAGCCGACCCGCGACACGATCGCCGAGCTCGGCGAGGTCGGCCTCCCCGTGGTCGCCGCGACCCTGTCGGACGACGAGATGCCCACCGCGTCCCGCATGTACTTCCAGGTGTCGCCGACCAACGACCGCCAGGCCCAGGTCGCCGCGCGGCACGTGCGCGCCGCGCACCCGGACAAGCGGGCCGTGGTGATCGTGCACTCCGACAACGAGGCCGACTCGTACGCGGCGAACCTGCGGGCCGACGTGGCGCTGCACTTCGGCGAGCTGGGCTTCGGGGTGCGGGAGGAGCCGTACCGGCCGGTGGGCAGCGAGCAGGGTGCGGAAGCCAGGCGGCTCGGGCAGCGGCTGTGCGACGTGCCCGACGACGAGGTGGTGTTCTTCGCGGGCCGGCCCGCCGACTTCGGCAAGCTGATGGACGGCCTGAGCGCCGGCTGCAAGAGCGACCCGCCGAGCCTGCTCGCGGGCGACGACGTCGCGCGGTACGCCGCCGACGACACGTTGCGCGGCCAGCACCCGGAGATCCCGTTCGAGTACGTGTCGTTCGCGATCGGGGCGCAGGGCTGCAACGCGGCCACCGAGATGCACCAGACGTTGCGCAAGCTCATCCCGGAGGACTGCGAGGGCGACGGGAACCCGTCGCTGGACGGGCACGCCGCGCTGACGTACGACGCCCTGTACCTCTTCGTGCACGCCATGACCCAGCTCGGCCGCATCCCCGTGTCGCCCGGCCACATCTGGAAGGAGATGAGCGACATCGGCGGCGCGAAGGCGTTGTCGGGGGAGAGCGGCGTGCTCGACTTCGGCGGCGGCCAGGTGCCGATCGACAAGTTCACCGCCGTGCTGCGGGTGGCCGACGGCGCGTCACCAACCGTGCTGGCGTCGTGCGGCGACTACCCGAACCGCAAGGACATCGACCTGCGACGGGCGTCCTGGTGCCCGGTGACGCCCCGCTGAGCCACCGGACCGACCGGCGTCACGTCGGTGGGCCGATGGCCGCCGGACGGGTCCGGTCCGCCGGGACGTGGCCGGCGACCGGTGGCCGTAAATTGTGCGCATGAGCGCGACGGGCAGCGGCCAGCAGCCGCGGGTGGTCTCCGGCAGGCAGTCGGAGCTGCTGGCGCTGCTCCGCGACGAGGGCGCGATGTCGCGGGTGGCGCTGGGCGAGCGGCTGGGGTTGCCGCGGGCCAAGCTGACCGCCGAGCTGGCCCGGCTGGTGGACGTCGGCCTGGCGCAGATCGGCGGACCCGCCGCGAGCCGGGGCGGGCGGCGGTCGACGCTCGTCCACCTGGCGGACGACCTGCGCGTGCTCGGGATCGACGTGGGCGCGACGTCGGTGACCGTGGCGGTGACGGACGGCCGGTGCGAGGTGCTGGAGAGCCGCAGCGAGGAGTGCGACGTGCGGGACGGCCCCGTGCCCGTGCTGAGCCGGGTCGCGGAGCTGGCCGACCTCGTCTACGCGAAGGCGCCGGGCAGGCTCATCGGCGCGGGCGTCGGCCTGCCGGGCCCGGTGAGCTTCCGCGACGGCATGCCGGTCGCGCCGCCGATCATGCCGGGCTGGGACCGGTACCCCGTGCGCGACGAGCTGGCCGGCCGCTGGGGCTGCCCGGTGACGGTGGACAACGACGTCAACGCGATGGCGTTGGGCGAGCGCCACGCGGGCGTCGCGCGGTCGCTCGAAGACCTGATCTTCGTCAAGGTGGGCACCGGCATCGGCTGCGGGATCGTCCTCGGCGGGCGGGTGTACCGGGGTGTGGCGGGGACGGCGGGCGACATCGGGCACATCAGGCTGGACGACTTCGGCCCGGCGTGCGCGTGCGGCGAGGTCGGGTGTCTGGAGGCGTACTTCGGTGGTTCGGCGCTGGCCCGTGACGCGACCACGCTGGCCCGCGGCGGCCGTTCGGTCGCGCTCGCCACCGCGTTGCGCGACAAGGGCGTGCTCACCGCGGAGGACGTCGGCGCGGCGGCCGCGGCCGGCGACTTCGCGGCGGCCAACCTCGTGCGCGAGGGCGGGCGGCGGCTGGGGCACGTCGTCGCGTCCCTCGTCAGCTTCCTCAACCCGGGCATGGTCGTGATCGGCGGGGGAGTGTCACGCCTGGGGCACTCGCTGCTGGCCGAGGTGCGAAGCGCCGTCTACCGCCGTTCGCTGCCGTTGGCGACCGGCAACCTGCCGATCGTGCTGTCGGAGCTGGGCGACCTGGCCGGCGTGACCGGCGCGGCCTGGTCGGCCACCGACCGGGCCTTCTCACCGGCAGGCTGACCCACCCGCAGCCACCTCTTCACCGCCACCTCTCACCGCCGCTGCCGCTGCCACTGCTGCCGCCTGTTCTCCGCAGCCGCCGCCCGTTCGCCACCGCCGCTGCCTCACCGCCGCTGCCTCACCGCCGCTACTTCACCGCCGCCGCTACTGCCGTCGCTGCCTGTTCGCCGCAGCCGCCGTCCGATCGCCACCGTTGCTTCTCGCCGCCGGCCCTTCGCCGCCGCTGCCCAAGCCGCCGCCCCGCCCTTGCCTCGATCCGTCGATCCGTCGATCCGGCCCGGCGGCCTTGTCGGCTGCTCCCTCCAGCGCGCCAGCGCGCCGGCCTGCCCACCGCTTCCGCCCGCATCACCTCTCAACCCCCGCGCCTCGAACCGGCCTGCCGAAAGCTCGGACTTCGGGCGGCTTCCGTCAGAAGTGGCAGGACTTTCGCAAAGAACGAACAAAAGTTGGCCCAAGTTCTTGTCAGAAGGTGCGTGGAACTGTCAAGATCGGCCGCAACTCGCCCCGGAAAGTGAGCTGGACCACCTTCCGGCGACTCCCTCACCAACGCCGCAAAGGGAGGTAATCCGGCATGACGTTGCTGACGATGACGGGTATCGGCAAGACCT
Source organism: Saccharothrix hoggarensis (assembly GCF_042678885.1). Lineage (GTDB taxonomy): Bacteria > Actinomycetota > Actinomycetes > Mycobacteriales > Pseudonocardiaceae > Actinosynnema > Actinosynnema hoggarensis. The sequence continues at coordinate 9,446 of NZ_JBHTLK010000193.1, read as the reverse complement.
TCCCCGGCGTGCGCGCGCTGGACGGGGTCGACCTGGAGGTCGCCGAGGGAGAGGTGCACTGCCTGCTCGGGCAGAACGGCGCGGGCAAGTCCACCTTGATCAAGGTGCTGTCGGGCGCGCACCAGCCGGACGAGGGCACGATCACCTGGCGCGGCGCGCCGGCCGGCCTCCCGTCGCCGGTGGCCGCGTTGCGGCTCGGCGTCGCGACCATGTACCAGGAGCTGGACCTCGTCCCCGACATCACGGTGGCGGAGAACGTCTTCCTCGGCCACGAGCCGGCCCGCTTCGGCTTCACCAGCCGCCGGACCGCCCACGCCCGGACCCGGGCCCTGATGGCACGCCTCGGCCACCCGGAGATCGGCCCGGACCGCGAGGTGGGCCTGCTGTCCGCCGCCGGTCGGCAGCTGGTGTCGATGGCCCGCGCCCTCGCCCACGACGCCCGGCTCATCGTGATGGACGAGCCGACCGCCGCGCTCGCCGCCGACGAGGTGGACAACCTGTTCCGCATCGTCGGCGAGCTGACCGCCGACGGCGTCGCCGTCCTCTACATCTCCCACCGGCTGGAGGAGATCCGCCGCATCGGCAGCAGGGTCACCGTCCTCAAGGACGGCCGCACGGTCGCCGCGAACCTCCCCGCCACCACCCCGACCGCCGAGCTGGTGGACCTCATGTCCGGCCGCAAGGTCGAGACCGTCTTCCCGCACCGCGAGACGTCCACCGTGGACGAGAGCCGCGAGGTGCTGACCGTCACCGGTCTCACCCGGAAGGGCGAGTTCAAGGACGTCACGTTCCGCGTGCGCGCGGGGGAGGTGCTGGGCATCGCCGGCCTGGTCGGCGCCGGGCGCAGCGAGATCCTGGAGACGGTGTTCGGCGCCCGCAAGCCCGACTCCGGGCAGGTCGCCGTCAACGGGAAACCGGTCCGGCCGGGCAGCGTCGTCGCGGCGGTGAGGGCGGGCATCGGTCTCGCTCCGGAGGAGCGCAAGGCGCAGGGCCTCCTGCTGGACCTGTCGGTCGCGCACAACGTGACGCTGTCCAGCCTCCCCGCCTACAGCCGCGCCGGTTTCGTCGACCGCGCCCGTGAGCTGGCGGACTCGCGCGCCACGCTGGAACGGCTGGACCTGCGGCCGGCCGACCCGAGGCGGCTGGTCGCCGAGTTCTCCGGCGGCAACCAGCAGAAGGCCGTCGTGGCGCGGTGGCTGGTGCGGGGCTGCGACGTGCTGCTGCTGGACGAGCCGACGCGCGGCGTGGACGTCGGCGCGCGCGCCGAGCTGTACCGGGTGGTCCACGAGCTGGCCGCGGCCGGCGTCGCCGTGGTGCTGGTGTCCAGCGAGGTGGCCGAGGTGCTGGGCCTGGCCGACCGGGTGCTGGTGCTGCGCGACGGCGAGGTGGTCGCCGACCGGCGGGCCGACGAGCTGACCGAGGCCGCTGTGCTGGACATCGTGATGGCGGGGAGCGCCATTACCGAAGGGACCGCGACCGAGGAGGTCCTGTGACGGAAGTGCGCGTGCTCGACCCGAAGTCCGCACCGCCGAGGGCGGAGCGGAAGCACCGGCGTGCCCTCGACCTGCGGCTCACCGGCCTGTTGGGCGTGCTGGTGGTGTTGTGCGCGGTGGGCTACGCGACCCGGCCGGACAGCTTCCTGACCGAGGCGAACATCTCCACCATGCTGCGCCTGGCCGCGGCGATCGGCGTGGTCAGCGTCGGCATGACGTTCGTGATCATCAGCGGCGGCATCGACCTGTCCGTCGGGTCGATCGTGGCGCTGGCGGGCGTGTGGATGACGACCGTCGCCACCCAGTCCTACGGACCCGTGGTGATGGTGCTGTGCGCGTTGCTCGTCGGCCTCGGCTGCGGGCTCGTCAACGGCCTGCTGATCTCGTACGGGAAGATAGTGCCGTTCATCGCCACCCTCGCCATGTACGCCTCGGCGAAGGGCCTGGCCGAACGGCTGTCCGGCCGCCGCACCCAGGTGGTCACCGAGACCGGGTTCACCACGTTCTTCCGCGGCGACGTCCTCGGCGTGCCGGTGCTGATCTGGATGCTGGCCGCGGTGTTCGCGGTCGGCTGGGTGCTGCTCAACCGCACCACGTTCGGCCGCCGCACGTTCGCCGTCGGCGGCAACGCCGAGGCCGCCCGCCTGGCCGGCATCGACGTCCGGCGGCACACCGCGCTCGTCTACGGCATCGCCGGGCTGTGCTGCGGCATCGCCGCCCTCATGGTCGTCGCCCGCACCACGTCCGGCGCGTCGACCAACGGCATGTTCTACGAGCTCGACGCCATCGCCGCCGTCGTCATCGGCGGCACGCTCCTCACCGGTGGCCGCGGCTCGCTGATCGGCACGCTCATCGGCGTTCTCATCTTCACCGTGGTGGGCAACATCTTCACGCAGAACAACCTGGACACCGACATCCAGAACATCGCCAAGGGCGTGATCATCGTCGCCGCGGTGCTCCTCCAGCGCACCACCGCGCGCCGCCGGAGCGCCCACGCCACCTGACGCACGGGGTACACCACGTCCCAACCCGACCCAACGCACGGGAGTCAGCCATGCCCGCACTCGACCGACGCCGTTTCCTCTGGGGCACCACCGCCGTCGGCACCGCCGCGCTCCTCGCCGGCTGCACGTCCAACGAGAGCGCCAACACCGCGCCGAACGCCGTCGCGGGCGGCTCGGGCGAGAACACCCAGCCCGGCAAGCAGGTCACCATCGGCTTCTCGGCGCCCGCCGCCGACCACGGCTGGATGGCCGCGATGACGAAGAACGCCAAGGCGCAGGCCGACCGGTTCTCCGACGTCACGTTCAAGGCCACCGAGGGCACCAACGACGTCAACCAGCAGATCGGCCAGGTCGAGACGCTGATCAACGACAAGGTCGACGTGCTGGTGGTGCTGCCGTTCGACGGCAAGGCGCTCACCGAGGTCGGCCGGCAGGCCATGGACGCGGGCATCCCGGTCGTCAACGTCGACCGCGTCTTCGACACCCCGCTGGCCTACCGGCTGTGGATCGGCGGCGACAACTACCGCATGGGCGTCAACGCGGGCGAGTACATCGCCGCCCAGATGAAGGCCAAGAACATCTCGAACCCCGTCATCGGCGAGGTCGCGGGCATCGACTCCCTGCCGCTCACCCAGGAGCGCAGCAAGGGCTTCCGGGACGCGTTGGCGCGCGCCGGCTTCTCCGTCGGCCCGCGCGTCTCGGCGTCGTTCACGTCCGAGTCGGGCGAGCAGCAGACCGCCAACCTGCTCCAGTCGGCGAGCAAGCTCGACGCGCTGTGGAACCACGACGACGACCAGGGCATCGGCGTGATGGCGGCCATCGACAGCGCGAACCGCAAGGAGTTCGTCATGGTCGGCGGCGCGGGCTCGCGCAACATGATGGACCTGATCAAGGCCGACAGCGGGGTCGTCAAGGCCACCGTCCTCTACAGCCCGTCGATGTCGTCCTCGGCGATCGCCCTGGCCCGCCTGCTCGGCCAGGCCAAGGGCATCGGCGACCTGGCCGAGCACGACGTCCCGGCGTCGATCACCACCTACTCGGCCGTGGTGACGAAGGAGAACGTCGACCAGTACCTCGACGTCGGCTTCGACTCCTGACCCGGTCCGATCGCCTCGTGGGGCACCGCTCGAAAGGCTGCTGATGACGGAAGAGATCGGCGTGGGCATGGTCGGCCACGCGTTCATGGGCGCGGTGCACTCGCACGCCTGGCGCAGCGTCCACCGGTTCTTCGACGTGCCGCTGACGCCCAGGCTCGCCGCGCTCGGCGGACGTGACGCGGCGCGCACCAAGGAGGCGTCCGCGAAGTACGGCTGGGCCGCCACCGAGACCGACTGGCGCGCGCTCGTCGCCCGGGACGACGTCCACGTCGTCGACATCTGCACCCCCGGGGACACGCACGCCGAGATCGCCCTCGCCGCGCTCGCCGCCGGCAAGCACGTGCTGTGCGAGAAGCCGCTGGCGAACTCCGTCGCCGAGGCCGAGGCGATGGCGGCCGCCGCCGAGGACGCGGCCCGGCGGGGCGTCCGGTCGATGGTCGCGTTCAACTACCGCCGGGTGCCCGCCATCGCGCTGGCCCGCGCCATCGTGGCGGAGGGCCGCATCGGCGACGTCCGCCACGTCCGCGCCGTCTACCTGCAGGACTGGCTGTCCGACCCGGAGGCGCCGATGACCTGGCGGCTGCGGCGCGAGCTGGCCGGCTCCGGCGCGCTGGGCGACCTCGGCGCGCACATCGTGGACGCCGCGCAGTACGTCACCGGCGACCTGATCACCGGCGTCAGCGCCACCACCGAGACGTTCGTGACGTCCCGGCCCGACGGCGACGGGCGCGGCGAGGTGACGGTGGACGACGCCGCGGTGTTCCTGGCGCGCTTCTCGTCCGGCGCGCTGGCCACCTTCGAGGCGACCCGGTACGCGTCGGGGCGCAAGAACGCCATGCGGCTGGAGGTCAACGGCTCGCGCGGCAGCCTGGCGTTCGACTTCGAGTCGATGAACGAGCTGTCGGTGTTCGAGGCCGACGGGCGGGAGGCCGGGTTCCGCCGCATCCTGGTCACCGAACCCGACCACCCCTACCTGGCCGCGTGGTGGCCGCCCGGCCACCTCCTCGGCTACGAGCACACCTTCACGCACGAGATCGCGGACTTCCTCACGGCCATCGGCGACGGCGCCGACCCGTCGCCCGGCTTCGCGGAGGGCCTGCGGGTGCAGCGCGTCCTGGCCGCCGTGGAGGAGAGCGCCGCGCGGCAGTCCACGTGGACCACGATTGGAGACGCCCGATGAGCCGCCCCGTCACCCTGTTCACCGGACAGTGGGCCGACCTGCCGTTCGAGGAGGTGTGCCGGCTGGCGTCGGGCTGGGGCTACGACGGGCTGGAGATCGCGTGCGCCGGCGACCACTTCGAGGTGGACCGGGCCCTGGCGGAGGACGACTACGTCGAGGCGAAGCGCGCGGTGCTGAGGTCGTACGGCCTGGACGTGTGGGCGATCTCGAACCACCTCGTCGGCCAGGCCGTGTGCGACGACCCGATCGACTTCCGGCACAAGGCGATCCTGCCCGCCCGCATCTGGGGCGACGGCTCGCCGGAGGGCGTGCGGCAGCGCGCGGCGGCCGAGATGGCCGACACCGCCCGTGCCGCCGCCCGGCTCGGCGTGGACACCGTCGTCGGGTTCACCGGGTCGTCGATCTGGAAGTACGTGGCGATGTTCCCGCCGGTGTCGCGGGAGGTGGTCGACGGCGGGTACGAGGACTTCGCGCGGCGCTGGAACCCGATCCTGGACGTGTTCGACGAGGTCGGGGTGCGGTTCGCGCACGAGGTGCACCCGTCCGAGATCGCCTACGACTACTGGACGACGCGGCGGGCGCTCGACGCGGTCGGCAACCGGCCCGCGTTCGGCCTGAACTGGGACCCGTCGCACTTCGTCTGGCAGGACCTCGACCCGGTCGGCTTCATCCTCGACTTCGCGGACCGGATCTACCACGTCGACTGCAAGGACACGAAGAAGCGGTTCGACGGGCGCAACGGGCGGCTCGGCTCGCACCTGGCGTGGGCCGACCCGCGCCGCGGCTGGGACTTCGTCTCCACCGGTCACGGCGACGTGCCGTGGGAGGAGTCGTTTCGGGCGCTGAACGCGATCGGCTACCGCGGGCCGATCTCGGTGGAGTGGGAGGACGCCGGCATGGACCGGCTGCGGGGCGCGGAGGAGGCCGTCGGGTTCATCCGCCGGCACCTGTTCGACCCGCCCGCCGCGTCGTTCGACGCCGCGTTCAGCACGGGGGAGTAGGACGTCGCCGGCCGGCGCGCCCGCGGGCACGCCGGCCGACCAGTCCACTGCGGACCGGGTGACCCCGCCGGGTCACCCGGTCCGCAGCGGCGTCACTCCAGGACGAACGTGGCGTCCGCCCGGCCGATCGCGTCGGGCACCTGCTGCACGACGAGCCTCATGTTGTAGTGGCGCATGAAGTAGCCGGGGAAGTTCTGCGCCTCGAACGAGACGCCGGAACTGGAGGCCAGGCCCGCTCGGCGGAAGAAGCTGGCGTCGGCGCGGAACGTCGCCGAGCCGTCGTTGCGTTCCACCCAGAACTCGTAGTTGCGGTGCCGGAGGTAGTAGCCGGGGAAGTTGGTCGACTCCAGCGACACCGTTCCGGAGCCGCCCAGGCCGGGCACGATCCGGAACTGGGAGTCGGCCAGCGGGTTGACGTTCGTCTCGAGGCGGGCGGCGTACTCCCAGTGCCGGACGAAGGCGTCGGCGATGTTGTAGGACTTGAGCCGGACGGGCGTGGCGCCGTCGGGGACGGGGATGCCGAGGTTGGGGGTGCCGTCGGCGTTCCAGTAGAGCTTCTGGACGCGGGTGCGGCGGTTGGGGTCGCGCAGGGGGTCGCCGGTGATGTCGCGGTAGTTGCGGTCGTGGTAGACGAGGATGTCGCTCTGACCGTCCTCGGAGACGGTGAAGGAGTTGTGGCCGGGCCCGTACTGGCCGGTGGCCGCGTTCGACTCGAAGACCGGGTGGGGGGTCTTCGTCCAGGACGCCGGGTTGAGCAGGTCGGCCGTCGCGGAGGCGGTGAGCAGGCCGAGGCAGTAGTTGGCGTCGGTGGCGCTGGCCGAGTAGGTCATGAAGACGCGGCCGTTGCGCTGGATGACGGTGGGGCCTTCGGCGACCTTGACCCCGCCTCGGGTCTCCCACGCGAGGGTGGGGACGGTGAGCCGGGCGACGGGGCCGGTGATGGACCAGGGGTTGGCGCCCATGCGGGCGAGGTAGAGGTTGGAGTTGGTGGCGATGCCGGGTTCGGCCTGGGCCCAGGTGAGGTAGCGGACGCCGTTGACGACGAACGTGGACATGTCGAGGGAGAAGGTGTCCCACGGGACGTTGACGCGGCCGCGTTCGGTCCAGGCGCCGGTGAGGGGGTTGGCGCTGGTGGTCTCCAGGACGTACGGGCGGATGCGCCAGATGTCGTCGGTGCGGCCGGCGGCGAAGTAGACGTACCAGCGGCCGTTGATGAAGTGGATCTCGGGCGCCCAGATGTGGGCGCCCATCTCGCCGGTGGTGTGCCGTCGCCAGATGGTGGTCTCGGGCGCGGTGGCCAGGCCCTGGATGGTGGTGGCGCGGCGCAGCACGATCCGGTCGTACTCGGGGACGGTCGCGGTGAAGTAGTAGTAGCCGTCGGTGTGCTTGAAGATGTGCGGATCGGCCCGCTGGTCGGCCAACGGGTTGGTGTACTGCACCGCGGGCGAGGCCTGGGCGGCCGGAGCCGCCACCACGGTGGTGAGCCCCGCCAGCAGGGCGGTGATCACCCAGACGATCGCGGTTCTCGGTCGTCCGCGCGGGGAAAGACGCGCACTCGTCATTGAGCTGTCCTCTCGTCGCACGCTGGCCGTCGTGCGCCAGTGGCGTCCAAACATTGGCCGGCCGTGGTCCGCGGATCAGGGCATCTGTGCTGGTCGCTGCGGAATCCGGCGCAATGTTATCGCTAACATTTCGGGTTGAGCGGTTCGTGGTCGTGCTTCGGGTGTGCGGTATGGATAAACCCGCTGCCGGGGCGTTGTCAACCATCGACGCCTTTCCGCTCGCGCACAATCGCCCCTTGAGGTTTCCGCGCGGATGCTGTTAGCGTTAACACATGCGAGTGACGTGAGTCACCCTCGTCGGGGACGCCGCCGCCTCGTCCTCCCGTCCGCTCTCCCGACCTCATTGAGGAGTGGTTGTGCTGTTCGCTCAACGCCGAGGAACGGTTGCCCGAGCTGTCCTGCTCGTCGCCGCGGTCGTCCTCGGGCTCGTCCTGAGCCCCGTCGGTCACGACCGGGCGGCGGCCGCGCCCGGCCCGTCGTTCACCAACCCCGTCGTCGGCGCGCCCAACAGCGCCGACCCGACGCTGGTGCAGTACAACGGCGCGTACTACTACGTCGCCACCACGTGGTCGTCCGATGTGGTCATGCGCCGGTCGACGTCGATCGCGGGCCTGCGCAGCGCGCCCGAGCAGCTCGTGCACCGCACCCCGGGGACGGTGATGTGGGCGCCGCACCTGGAGATGGTCGGCAACCGCTGGTACCTGTACTACTCGGTGGAGCAGTCCGGCGCGCCCCGGCGCACGCACGTCGCCGAGAGCGCCGGCTCCGACCCGATGGGCCCGTACACCTACCGCGGGGTGATCAACCTGATGCCGAACAACGGGTGGGCGATCGACGCCAGCCTGTTGCGGCTCAACGGCGCGCTGTACATGACGTTCTCCGCCTTCTCGCCGGTGGACAACCTCCAGTCGCTCTACATCGCGCCGATGGCGAGCCCGGTGCAGGCGAGCGCCTTCGGCACCCGCATCTCCGCGCCGACCCTGGCGTGGGAGCGGCAGGACGGCGCGGTCAACGAGGGGTCGTTCGCGTTGCAGCGCAACGGCCGCACGTTCCTGACGTACTCCGCGAGCCACTGCAACGGCCCGAACTACAAGCTCGGCATGCTGGAGTACCGGGGCGGCGACCCGCTGGCGCAGGGCTCGTGGTTCAAGCACGGCAACCCGATCTTCCAGCGCAGCGACGCCAACGGCGTCTACGGTCCGGGCCACCACTCGTTCTTCACCTCCCCGGACGGCACCGAGACGTGGATCGCCTACCACGCCAACTCGTCCGCGTCGCAGGGCTGCGGCACCACCCGCACCACCCGCGTGCAGAAGATCTCGTGGAACGCCGACGGCACGCCGAACCTGGGCGTCCCGGTGTCCACGTCGACCGTGCTGCCCGGCCCGTCGGGCGAGACCGGCGGCCCGTCGCGGGTGGAGGTCCGCAACCGGCACAGCAACCTCTGCCTGGACAACTACAACTTCGGCACCGCCCCCGGCGCCGAGGTCCGGCAGTGGACCTGCAACGACCTGCCCGTGCAGGACTGGTACCTCCAGCCCACCGGCGACGGCTACTACACGCTCGCCAACGGCCACAGCGGGCTCTGCCTGGACAACAAGGACTTCGCCACCGCGCCCGGCTCGGTGGTGCAGCAGTGGACGTGCAACGGCCTGGCCGTCCAGCAGTGGCGGCTGAACCCGGTGGGCGGCGGCTACTCGACGCTCGTCAACCGGCACAGCGGCCTGTGCCTGGACAACTACAACTTCGGCACCGCGCCGGGGTCCGAGGTGCGCCAGTGGACGTGCCTGAACAACAACGCGCAGCAGTGGATGGTCGGCTAGCGGCGGATCGTCGGCCGGCCAGTCCTCGGGCGCGGTGAGGACGGCGTGGCAGGGGCACCGGGACGAGCACGGCCCGGTGCCCCGCTCCGTTCCACCGCGCACCGGTCGTCTCCGTCGTGGAAGGAAAGTCTGTTGGCACCGAGAACGTGGGTTCGGGGTCGTCGCCTCCGTCTGGTGGCTGCCGTCCTCGTGACGGTCGTGGGTTTGTTGGCCGGGTGTGGGTCGCCGGCGGTCGAGCCGTCCGGGCAGTTGGTCCGTCTCACGTTCTGGAGTGGGTATGCCGGGC
>NZ_JBHTLK010000192.1:0-14001 GCF_042678885.1 Saccharothrix hoggarensis | reverse complement strand
GGGTCGCCGGGGCCTTCGTCGCGGCGGCCGGCTTGGCGGCGCCCGCGGCCGCGGGCTTCGCGGCCGTCACGCGGGGCAGCTTCTTCGTGCCGCTGATGACGTCCTTGAACGTCGAACCCGCGCGGAACGCGGGAACGTTGGTCTTCTTGACCTTCACGGTCTCACCGGTGCGGGGGTTGCGAGCGGTGCGGGCCGCGCGGGCACGCTTCTCGAAGACACCGAAGCCGGTGATGTTGACCTTCTCGCCCTTGTGGACGCTGCGGACGATGACGTCGACGATGCCGTCGACAGCGGCAGCGGCGTTCTTCTTGTCGCCAAGGCGCTCGGCGAGCGCCTCGATGAGCTGGGCCTTGTTCACCTTCAGTCCCTCCCAGGACGCTCACGGCCCTAGTCGGGCCGACTGAATGCCCACGGTAAGCCCATATGCAAGGAAATACCAATCGCCACGCCAGATTTTCCGTTGTGGCGTGGGCAATTACGACCTGTCGAGGGACACCCCGGCGACCCCCGGAGGGTTCCGGGGGGTCGGATTCCCGCTGTTCGGAGGGGAATCCGACCCCTTCGGACTAGCTCAGGGGCAGCGGATCGGTGGTGGGCAACCAACCCGGCCTGCGCTGCTCGAACTCCCCGATCTCCTCGGCGTGCCGCAGGGTCAGGGCGATGTCGTCCAATCCCTCCAGCAGCCGCCAGCGGGTGTACTCGTCGATGGTGAAGGGCGCGGTGAAGTCCTTCGCCACAACGGTGTTCTTCGTCAGGTCGACGGTGACCTCGGTGCCCGGCTCGTTCTCCAGGAGCTTCCACAGCAATTCGACATCGGACTGCTCGCACTGGGCCGCCACGAGGCCCTGCTTGCCCGAGTTGCCCCGGAAGATGTCGGCGAACCGGGACGAGATGACCACCCGGAAGCCGTAATCCATGAGCGCCCAGACGGCGTGCTCGCGGGACGACCCGGTGCCGAAGTCCGGCCCGGCGACCAGCACGCTGCCCGCGCGGAACGGTTCCTGGTTGAGCACGAACTGCTCGTCGCCGCGCCAGGCGGCGAACAGGCCGTCCTCGAAGCCCGTGCGGGTCACGCGCTTGAGGTAGACGGCCGGGATGATCTGGTCGGTGTCCACGTTGGACCTGCGCAGCGGAACGCCGACCCCGGTGTGCGTGGTGAACGCTTCCATGTTCGTAGAACTCCCTCAGACCAGGTCGGCGGGCGACGACAGCGTGCCCCGCACGGCGGTGGCGGCGGCCACGAGTGGCGAGACGAGGTGGGTGCGGCCACCCTTGCCCTGCCTGCCCTCGAAGTTTCGGTTGGAGGTCGACGCGCTGCGCTCGCCCGGCTTGAGCTGGTCCGGGTTCATGCCCAGGCACATCGAGCAGCCGGCCTGGCGCCACTCGGCGCCCGCCGCCAGGAACACCTCGTGCAGTCCCTCGGACTCGGCCTGCGCGCGCACCCGCATGGAGCCGGGGACGACGAGCATCCGGACGCCGTCGGCGACCTTGTGGCCGCGCAGGACGTCCGCCGCGGCGCGCAGGTCCTCGATGCGGCCGTTGGTGCACGAGCCGAGGAACACCGTGTCGACGCGGATGTCGCGCAGCGGGGTGCCCGCCTCCAGCCCCATGTACGTCAGGGCCTTCTGGGCGGCCACGCGCTCGTTCTCGTCGACGATGGCCTCGGGGTCGGGCACGCTGGCGCTCAGCGGCAGGCCCTGGCCGGGGTTCGTGCCCCAGGTGACGAACGGCGTGAGCTCGTCGGCGTCGAGGCGCACCTCGGCGTCGAACTCGGCGTCGTCGTCGGTGCGGAGCGTCTTCCAGTACTCCACGGCCGCGTCCCAGTCCGCGCCGGACGGCGCGTGCGGGCGGCCCTCGATGTAGTCGAACGTGGTCTGGTCCGGCGCGATCATCCCCGCGCGGGCGCCCGCCTCGATGGACATGTTGCACACGGTCATGCGCGCTTCCATCGACAGCGCCTCGATCGCGCGGCCCCGGTACTCCAGGACGTAGCCCTGGCCGCCGCCGGTGCCGATCTTCGCGATGACCGCGAGGATGATGTCCTTGGCCGTGACGCCGGGCTTCAGCTCGCCGTCCACGGTGATGGCCATCGTCTTGAACGGCCGCAGCGGCAGCGTCTGGGTGGCCATCACGTGCTCCACCTCGGACGTGCCGATGCCGAACGCGAGGGCGCCGAACGCGCCGTGCGTGGACGTGTGGCTGTCACCGCAGACGACCGTCATGCCGGGCTGGGTCAGGCCGAGCTGCGGCCCGACGACGTGCACGATGCCCTGCTCGGCATCTCCCATGGGGTGCAGCCGCACGCCGAACTCCGCGCAGTTCTTGCGCAGCGTCTCGACCTGGGTGCGCGACACGGGGTCGGCGATGGGCAACTCGATGTCCACGGTCGGGACGTTGTGGTCCTCGGTGGCGATCGTGAGGTCCGGTCGGCGGATGGGCCGACCGGCCAGGCGCAGGCCGTCGAACGCCTGCGGGCTGGTCACTTCGTGCAGCAGGTGGAGGTCGATGTAGAGCAGGTCCGGCTCCGCGCCACTGCCGTGGCGCACGACGTGTGCTTCCCACACCTTCTCCGCGAGCGTGCGGCTCATCGCAACTCTCCCAAGATCTGGACAGTCGATAGATCTGGACTTCCCAGACAGTGGGAAGTTAGTATCGGCTTGTGGGACAGCATAGCGGGATCGGCGTGCTGGACAAGGCAGTGGCTGTCTTGAACGCCGTCGCAAAGGATCCGTGTGGGCTCGCCGAGTTGTGCAATCGGACGGGCTTGCCGAGGGCTACCGCGCACCGGTTGGCGGTCGGGCTCGAGGTGCACCGGTTGTTGCGACGGGGTTCGGACGGGCGCTGGCGTCCAGGCGCGGCACTGGCGGAGTTGGCGGGCGGGGCCACCGACCCGCTGCTCGACGCGGCGTCCTCGGTGTTGCCGAGGTTGCGCGACATCACGGGCGAGAGCGTCCAGTTGTACCGGCGGGACGGGATGCAGCGGATCTGCGTGTCCTCCGCCGAACCCCCGAGTGGTTTGCGCGACACCGTGCCGATCGGCGCGCGATTGCCGATGACGGCCGGCTCGGGCGCGAAAGTGCTCGCGGCATGGGCCGATCCCGGAACCCAGCGTTCCGTTCTGGCCGACGCCGTGTACGGCGAGCGCACATTGTTGGAAGTGCGCCGCCGCGGTTGGGCGCAATCCGTGGCGGAACGCGAACCGGGAGTGGCGAGCGTTTCCGCACCGGTCCGCGACAGCACGGGCTCGGTAGTGGCCGCGGTCTCCGTTTCGGGCCCCATCGACCGCATGGGCCGCCGTCCGGGCGCCAGGTGGGCCGCGGACCTCCTGGCCGCCGCAGAAGCCCTGCAAACGCGCCTCTGACCGCCACACGGGTGGCCACCGTCATTCCGCCACCCCGCCCCGCCACCCCTGGGCACCCGACAACCCACCGCAAGCTGGTGGCCCACCGCGAGCCACGCCCGCATGGGCCACCAGCAAGCCGCAGCAGCACTGACACGCTGGTCAGCCGGGTCGGACCACGTGCCAGCCGGCCCCAGCCGAAGTTCGCCGCAGGCGAACCAGGCAGTCACCCAAGCACGTCAATGGCACCCGCCGAGTCCTCAACCGGACCGTCGCAGACACGGCGCACAGCGCCGATGGGGGTGCCGGGGGCGAAGCCCCTGCCGGGAGTGCAGGGGGCGGAGCCCGCCTGCCCGGGGTCCGGGGGTCGGACCCCCGGTGTAAATGCGAAAGATCCCCGTTTCGCGTAAGCGAAACGGGGATCTCCCGGGTCTGTAGCCCCGATGGGATTCGAACCCACGCTACCGCCTTGAGAGGGCGGCGTCCTAGGCCGCTAGACGACGGGGCCGAGAACTTGCTTTGTGTATTCAGTTTATCATCTTGTCTTGCTGTCCTGCGTCGGGCGGTAGCTTATCACACTGTCTTTCCTACCGCCCAGCTGGGGTACCAGGACTCGAACCTAGACTAACTGAACCAGAATCAGTCGTGCTGCCAATTACACCATACCCCATTGGTTTCCCGATCAACTTACCTCATCGTCCAGGCGCTTGTCCTGGGCTTTGGGGGCTGTCCGTTCCGCCGGGAGGAATACTAGACCACGGCCCCGGCGGAACGGAAATCGGGGTCACGCGGAGGCGGCCGACAGCTCGCAGACGAGGAGTTCGGGCAGCTCAGCGAGGCTGCTGATGGCGGAGATGCCGGCGGGCAGCGCGCCCTCGCGCGGGCCCTGGCGGTTCAGCCACACGCCCTTCATGCCGGCGTCGCGCGCGCCGATGGCGTCGGCGTGGAGGCGGTCGCCCACGTGCACCGTGTCGCACAGGTCGACGCCGAGGTCCGCGCAGGCGGTGTCGAAGATCACCCGGTCCGGTTTCGCGGCGCCGACCTCGCCCGCGATGAGCACCGTGTCGAAGTACTGGGCGAGCCCGAGGGTCGCGATCTTCACCCGTTGGTGGCGCCCTGAGGCGTTGCTCACGGCGGCGATGGGCAGGCCGGTGGCCCGCAGCCACTCCAGGCACGGGACGACGTCGGGGAACAGCCGCCAGCCGGCCGCGAGGACTTCCTGCCGGTGCAGTTCCCGGCGGGTCGCCTCCTCCTGGTCCAACTCCTCGCCGAGCGCGGCGAAGAACGCCCGGGTGCGGATGTTCCGCATCGACTCGTACTCGAGCTCGCCGGCGAGGAGGCGTTCGCAGTGCTCGTCCGTGATGCGCTGCCACAGCGGCCAGGCGTCGGCGCTGCCGACCATCGCGGCCAGGGCGGCCCGGGACGAGGTGCTGTAGTCGACGAGGGTGTCGTCGACGTCGAGGCACACGGCCCGGATCTCGCCGGTTCTCCGAGGGGTGGAAGTCGGGGCTGCGGTTGTCACCCCGTGAGGCTAGGTGCGGTCACCCCTCGTCCGACTCGACCAGAGAGGTGATATCTCGTGGTTCTTGCACGGTCAAGCACCGCTTGACCGCCCGAACGCACCAGTCAGATTGCCCCGAGCGCGCGACGCAATCGCCCGATCGAGCGACTTTGGCCCACCAGTTCCATGGATTCGTAGAGCGGAGGCGAGACGGTACGGCCCGTCACGGCAACCCGCACCGGCGCGTAGGCCTTGCGCGGCTTCAGGCCCATTCCGTCCACAAGGGACGCTTTCAGCGCCTCTTCGATGGCCGTCGCAGTCCACTCCGGAAGGGATTCGAGGGCGGCGATGGACGCCTCCAGCACGGGCCGGGCGTCCTCGCCCAGCGCCTTGGCGGCGGAGTCCTCCTCGGGCGCGAAGTCCTCCTCCGCGACGAACAGGAACCGGACCATCCCGGACGCCTCGGACAGCACCACCAGGCGCTCCTGCACCAGCGGCGCCACGCCGGACAGCAGGGCCAGCTGCTCCTCGGTCGGCTCGGGCGGCAGCACGTCGTCCTTGACCAGGTACGGCACCACGCGGCTGACGAAGTCCTCGACGGGCAGGGCGCGCAGGTGGGTGGCGTTGATGGCCTCGGCCTTCTTCAGGTCGAAGCGGGCCGGGTTCGCGCTCACCTTGTCGAGCTCGAACGCCTCGACCAGTTCGGACACCGTGAAGATGTCGCGGTCGTCCGCGATGGACCAGCCGAGCAGCGCCAGGTAGTTCAGCAGCCCCTCGGGCACGAAGCCGCGGTCCCGGTACAGGAACAGGTTCGACTGCGGGTCGCGCTTGGAGAGCTTCTTGTTGCCCTCGCCCATCACGTACGGCAGGTGGCCGAACTCGGGCGTGAACGTGGTCACGCCGATCCGCGTCAACGCCTGGTACAGCGCGATCTGGCGGGGCGTCGACGGCAGGAGGTCCTCGCCGCGCAGCACGTGCGTGATGCCCATCAGGGCGTCGTCGACGGGGTTCACGAACGGGTACAGCGGGTCGCCGTTGGCGCGCACCAGCACCGGGTCGGGCGTGCTGCCCGCCTTGAACGTGATCTCGCCGCGCACGAGGTCGACCCAGGTGATGTCCTCGTCGGGCATCTTCAGCCGCAGCACGGGTTCGCGGCCCTCGGCGCGGAACGCGGCGCGCTGCTCGTCGGTCAGGCCGCGGTCGAAGCCGTCGTAGCCGAGCTTCGGGTCCTGGCCGGCGGCCTTGCGGCGCGCCTCGATCTCCTCGGCCGTGGAGAACGACTCGTACAGCTCACCGGCCTCGAACAGGCGCTTGGCGATGTCCACGTACAGGTCGCGCCGCTGGCTCTGCCGGTACGGCGCGTGCGGGCCGCCGACCTCCGGGCCCTCGTCCCAGTCCAGACCGAGCCACCGCATGGCCTCGATCAGCGACAGGTACGACTCCTCGGAGTCGCGGGCCGCGTCCGTGTCCTCGATCCGGAAGACCACGGCTCCGCCGGTGTGGCGGGCGTACGCCCAGTTGAAGAGGGCGGTGCGGATGAGGCCCACGTGGGGGGTGCCGGTCGGCGACGGGCAGAACCGGACGCGGACCGCCGCGCCGGTTCCTCCTGGGGTGGCTGCTGATGCGCTCATGACCCGATCAGCGTATCCGCCTTGACCTGGGCCCCGCTCAGGAGCATGCTGAACTTATTCAACTCACGTTGAAAAGAGGGGGATGGTCATGGAGAGGACCGGAGTCGTGGTCGTCGGCGGCGGACCGGCGGGCATGGTGTGCGGGTTGCTGCTGGCGCGCGCCGGGGTCGAGGTGACGGTGCTGGAGAAGCACGGCGACTTCCTGCGCGACTTCCGCGGCGACACGGTGCACGCGTCCACGCTGACGTTGCTGGACGAGCTGGGCCTCGGCCCGTCGTTCGCCGAGGTGCCGCACCAGCTGGTCGAGCGGATGCGGGTCCAGCTGGACAGCGGGCCGCAGACGGTGGCCGACCTGTCCCGCCTGCCCGGCCCGCACAAGCACATCGCGTTCGTGCCGCAGTGGGACTTCCTCGACCTGCTGGCCGACGCGGGCCGGCGCGAGGACGCGTTCCACCTGCGGATGGACACCGAGGTGACCGGCCTGACGCGCGCGGGCGGACGGGTCACCGGCGTGCGCTACCGCACGGCGTCCGGGGAGACCGGGGAGCTGGGCGCGGACCTCGTGGTCGCGGCCGACGGGCGGCACTCGCTGGTGCGGGAGCAGTCCGGGCTGCCGGTGCGGGCGTTCGGCGCGCCGATGGACGTGTGGTGGTTCCGGTTGCCGCGCCGCGCGGACGAGGAGTCGGGCGGGCTCGCCCGGTTCGGCCGGGGCAGCGGGGTGGTGCTGATCAACCGCGGTGACTACTTCCAGGCCGCGTTCCTGATCCGCAAGGGCACCGACCGGCTGCTGCGCGAGGAGGGCGTCGCGGCGTTCCGGCAGCGGGTGACGGCGCTCCTGCCGTGGCTGGAGGAGAAGGTGGCGGCCGTCGAGTCGCTGGACGACGTGAAGCTGCTGGACGTGAAGCTGGACCGGTTGCGGCGCTGGCACGGCGACGGCGTGCTGTGCATCGGTGACGCGGCGCACGCCATGTCGCCCATCGGCGGGGTCGGCATCAACCTGGCCGTGCAGGACGCGGTGGCGGCGGCGCGGATCGTGGCCGGCCCGCTGCGGCGCGGTGAGCTGGACCAGGCGGTGCTCGCGAAGGTGCGGCGCCGGCGGTGGTTCCCGACCGCGGTGACCCAGGCGTTCCAGCGGCGCATCCAGGACTCGTTCCTGAAGGGGACGCTGGAGGGCACGTCGAGCGCCGCCCGGGGCCGGGTGCCGTTCGCGATCCGGCTGCTCCGGCGGTTCCCCGTGCTCCAGGCGGTGCCCGCCTACCTCGTGGGCATCGGGCTGCGGCCGGAGCACGCGCCTCGGTTCGCGCGGCGCGCGCCGGAGCGGATCGAACGGGCCTGAACGCGGCCCGGGGCGACTCCCCGCGACGGGGAGCCGCCCCGGAGACGGGCGCGCGGTCGTCCCGCGTCAGCGGTGGGAGACCGGGTTGGTGAGCGTGCCGAGGCCCTCGACGGTCACCGAGACGGTCTGCCCGGCGGTCAGCGGGCCGACGCCGGCGGGCGTGCCGGTGAGGATCACGTCCAGCGGGCGCAGGGTCATCACCGCGGAGATGTACTCGATCAGCTCGGGGATGTCGTGCAGCAGCAGCGAGGTCCGCGAGTCCTGCTTCACCACGCCGTCCACCTCGGTGCGGATGGCGACGTCCGACGGGTCGAACTCGGTCTCCACCCACGGCCCGAGCGGGCAGAACGTGTCGAAGCCCTTGGCGCGGGTCCACTGGCCGTCGGCCTTCTGGAGGTCGCGGGCGGTGACGTCGTTGGCGATCGTGTAGCCGAGGATCGACTGGCGGGCGCGGGACGCGGGGATGTCCCGGCCGCCGACGCCGATCACCACGGCCAGCTCGCCCTCGAAGTCCACCCGCTCGGACGCGGCGGGCAGCTTGATGTCCGCGTTGGGCCCGATCACGGTGGTGTTGGGCTTCAGGAACATCAACGGGTTCTCGGGCGCCTCGCTGCCCATCTCGGCGGCGTGCTCGGCGTAGTTGCGGCCGATCGCGACGATCTTGGGCGGCAGGAACGGCGCGAGCAGGCGCACGTCGGCCAGCGGCCAGCGGCGACCGGTGAAGGTCGGGTTGGCGAAGGGCTCGTCGGCGATCTCGACGGCGGTCAGGTCGTCGCCTTCGCCCTCGATCGCGGCGAAAGCGAGGCCATTCGGTTGGGCGATACGGGCAATGCGCACGGAGATCACCCTAACCGGCGGCTTGAAACCCCACCGTTCGTCCCTAGCGTCGAAGGGATGCGAACCCTGCTGATCGTCCTCACCCTGCTGGTCGCCACGGCGACCCCGGCGACCGCGGCGACCCCGCTGGAAGCCGGCACGATCCTGACCACGTCCACCGGCGCGCGCTGCGTGAACGGCTTCAACGTGCGCGGCCACCTCCTGATCGCGACCACGTGCGGCCCGGTCGGCACGACCGTCCGCGGGCCCGGCGGCGTCGACATCGGGCCCGTCACCGCCGTCCGGCAGACCTACGCGGTCGTCCGGATCACCAACACGGCCGCGTGGGTCCAGCGCCCCACCGTCGCCGGGACCGGCGTCAGCGTCACCGGCTCGCTGGAGACGCCGGTCGGCGGCCAGGTGTGCATGGCGGGCCGCACCACCGGGTTGCGGTGCGGCACCGTGCTGGCCAAGAACGTCACCGTGCACTACCCGGACGGAATCGTCTACGGGCTGACCCGGACGAACCTGTGCGTGGAACCCGGCGACCAGTGGTCGGCCGTCTTCACCGGGTCCCAGGCGCAGGGGCACGTGCTGGGCGCGAGCGGCAACTGCTCGTCCGGCGGCACGTCGTTCTTCCTGCCCGTCAACCGCATCCTGGCGGCCGAGGGGTTCACCCTCGTGACCGCGTGACGCGGGCCGCCTTGTGCACCAGCGCGTCGCACAGGGCGAGCCAGCTGGCCTCGACGATGTTGCCGTGCACGCCCACGGTGGTCCACTCGCGCTCGCCGTCGGTGGACTCCACGAGCACGCGGGTGACGGCGTCGGTGCCGTGCTCGGCCGAGTCGTGGGAGCCGGGGAGGATGCGGACCTTGTAGTCGTTCAGCTCCACCGCGTCCAGCCAGGACAGGTGGGGCAGCAGGGCCTTCCGCAGCGCGGCGTCCAGCGCGTGGACGGGGCCGTTGCCCTCGGCGGTGGCGATGACCCGCTCACCCGCCACGTGCACCTTCACGGTGGCCTCGGACACGATCTTGCCGTCCCGGTGGTGGTCGAGCACGACCCGGTACGACTCGAGCACGAAGGGTGGCTCGTCCAGTTCGGACAGCTCCTCCTTCAGGAGCAGCTCCAGGGAGGCGTCGGCGGCCTCGAAGGACCAGCCGCCCGCCTCCAGCTCCTTGACCTTGCGCACCACGTTGGTGAGCGCGTCGGGCCGGCGGGTCAGGTCGATCCCGAACTCACGTCCCTTGAGTTCGAGACTGGCCCGACCCGCCATCTCCGTGACCAGCACCCGCATGTCGTTGCCGACGGTGTCCGGATCGATGTGGTTGTACAGCTCCGGATCAACCTTGATCGCGCTCGCGTGCAGCCCCGCCTTGTGGGCGAAGGCCGACGACCCGACGTAGGCCTGGTGGGTGTCGGGTGCGATGTTCGCGATCTCGGCCAGCGCATGGGAGACCCGGGTCAGCTCGGCCAGCGACTCGGTGGGTAGCACCGGCAGGCCGAGCTTGGTCACGAGGTTCCCGACGACGGCGAAGAGGTCGGCGTTGCCGGCCCGCTCGCCGTAGCCGTTCGCGGTGCACTGGACGTGGGTCGCCCCCGCCTGCACCGCGGCGATGGTGTTGGCCACCGCGCAGGACGTGTCGTCCTGGCAGTGGATGCCGACCCGGAAGCCCGTGCGGGCGACCACGTCGGCGACGGTCTCGGCCAGGCCCAGGGGCAGCTGGCCGCCGTTGGTGTCGCACAGCACGACGACGTCCGCGCCACCCTCCACAGCGGACTCCAGCACGCGCAGCGCGGTGTCCGGGTCGAAGGCGAAGCCGTCGAAGAAGTGCTCGGCGTCGAGGAAGACCCGGCGGCCCTCGTCCACCAGGTACCGGACGGTGTCGCGGACCATGGCGCAGTTCTCGGCGACGTCCGTGCGCAGGGCCCGTTCGATGTGCCTGCGGTCCGACTTGGCGACCAGCGTCACGACCGGCGTCTGGGCCGCCAGCAGGGCCCTGACCTGCGCGTCCTCCTGCACCTTGACCCCGGCCTTGCGGGTGGAACCGAACGCGACGAGCTGCGCGTGCTTGAGCGTCAGCTCCCCCGCCGCGGCCCGGGCGAAGAACTCCGTGTCCTTCGGCATCGCGCCCGGCCAGCCCCCCTCGATGAAGCCCACGCCGAGCGAGTCGAGCAGCCGCGCGACGGCCAGCTTGTCGTTGACCGAGTAGGAGATGCCCTCGCGCTGGGCACCGTCCCGCAGGGTCGTGTCGAAGACGTGGAATGAATCGCCGAGGGGGGTCACGAGAGGGCTCCTAGAGATCCGGGAAAACAAAAAGACCCCCCGCAGGATGCGAGAGGTCAGCGCGTCGGGTGCTTCGAGGGAGCACTACCCGACGCGCTCAGAAATAATGATCACGGTGTGGAGAGCCACGTCGCCGATGGTGCCACAACCCGTCCGCGGATACCAAGCCACGGACGGGTTGTCCCACATGGTGGGTGACGGCTAGCGGTGGCTCTCCTCGGCGCCGACCGTCCTGTGCGACCGCCGTTCCCGATCTCTCAGCCCTCGGCGAGGAACCTGGCGAACGCCTCGATGGCGGCCGGGTTGCGCGGGCCCTCCACGAGGGCCGCGTACGGCAGCACGAAGAACCGCTTCTCCTTGATCGCGGCCACGTCCGCCAGCGGCCCGTACGACTCCAGGAACGCGCGCTTCTCGGCCGGGGTGGTCGCGTCGCCGTCCGCGTAGTCGTTGATCAGGACCACCTCGGGGTCGCGGGCGACGACGGCCTCCCAGCCGACCGTGGTCCAGCTGTCGTCGAGGTCGCCGAAGATGTTCTCGCCGCCGGCCTTGCCGATGATGTCGTGCGGCGCGGCGTTGCGGCCGGACGTGAACGGCTGGTCGAGCCCGCTGTCGTAGAGGAACACCTTCGGGCGGTGGCCCGTGACCAGCTTCTCGGCGTCCGCGACCTGCTTCCGGTAGCCCTCGACCAGCTCCTCGGCCTTCCGCTCCACGCCGAAGATGCGGCCCAGGTTGCGCAGGTCGGTGTAGAGCGCGTCGAGCGGGGGCATGATGCCGCGCTGCCTGCCCACGCCGTTCCGGCACGCCTCGGTGAGCTGGTAGGTGGCGACGCCGAGCTCCGCGAGCGAGTCCGGGGTGAAGCCGGTGCTCTCCGAGAACCCGTAGTTCCAGCCCGCGAACACGAGGTCGGCCCGCGCGCCCTGCACGAGTTCCTTGGTGATCTGCTCGCCGAGCTTCGGCACGCGCTCGAAGTCCGCCCGCCACGGCGACGAGGCCACGTCGCCGGCCTGCCCGGGTCCGATCACGTACCCCGCCATCCGGTCGGCCAGGCCCAGCGCGAACATCAGCTCGGTGATGCCGGTGTCGTTGGTGACCACGCGGGACGGCGCCGCGTACGACACCTGCCGCCCGCAGTTCGTGACGGTCGCGGTGGGCGTGGCCGTGACCGGCTCGATCCGGGCTCCGCAGCCCGCCGTGAGCAGGACCAGGGTGAACGCGACGAGCCTTCTCACGGACCGACCTCCATCGGGTTGACGGCTGGGTGTTCGAACAGCAGTTGGGGGACGCCGCTGGTGGGGTGGCGCACGACGTGGGCGCGGA
The DNA here is from genome assembly GCF_042678885.1 of Saccharothrix hoggarensis. Taxonomy (GTDB): domain Bacteria; phylum Actinomycetota; class Actinomycetes; order Mycobacteriales; family Pseudonocardiaceae; genus Actinosynnema; species Actinosynnema hoggarensis. The sequence continues at coordinate 1,776 of NZ_JBHTLK010000192.1, read as the reverse complement.
CGTGGAACACCTCGCGCAGGACGTCGGGCGTGAGCACGTCCTCCGGCGTGCCGCTGCGCACCACCCGGCCCCGGTCGAGGACGTGCAGCCGGTCGCAGTAGGCGGCGGCGAGGTTCAGGTCGTGCAGGACCGCGAGGACCGTGACGCCGAGGCCGCGGACCAGCGCCAGCACCGCGAGCTGGTGGCTGATGTCGAGGTGGTTGGTGGGTTCGTCGAGGACGAGCACCCGCGGCTCCTGCGCCAGGGCGCGGGCGATCAGGACGCGTTGCCGCTCGCCGCCGGACAGGCTGAGGAAGCTGCGGTCGGCGAGGTGGGCGGCGTCCACTCGGGACAGTGCGCCGGCCACCACCGCCGCGTCGCGCTCGGGCGTGGCGCGGTGCGGCAGCCGTCCCATCGCGACCACCTCGGTGACCGTGAAGTCGAACTCGACGTGGCTGTCCTGGGTGAGCGCGGCCAGGTGCCGCGCGGTGTCGCGGACCTTGGTCGCGGCGACGTCCCGGCCGTCGAGGCGGACCACTCCCCCGGACGGCGCCAGCGCCCGGTAGACGCACCGCAGGGTGGTCGACTTGCCGCTGCCGTTGGGGCCGACGATGCCGTGCACCTCGCCCGCCGGGGCGTGCAGGTCGATGCCGCCCAGGATGCCGTCCACGGTGACGCCGTCGAGTCGGACGTCCATCAGCGACCGCCGAACACGTAGCCGCGGCGGCGCATCAGCAGGATGAAGCACGGCACGCCCAGGGCGGCCGTGATCACACCGAGGGGCAGCTCTTCCGGTGCGGCGAGCAGGCGTGCCGCGACGTCCACCCAGATGAGGAAGCACGCGCCCGCCAACGGCGCCACGGCGAGCACCTTGCGGTGGTCCGCGCCGACGGTGAGGCGCACCAGGTGCGGCAGCATGAGGCCGACGAACCCGACCGCGCCGCTGACCGCCACCAGGACGCCCGTCATGGCGGCCGTGACCAGGAACAACGCCGTCCGGGTGCGGAGGACGTCGATGCCGAGCGTGGTCGCGGTCTCGTCGCCCATCGAGAGCGCGTTGAGGTGCTTGGCGCGGCTCCGGAGGTAGGCGGTGCCGGCGGCCACCACCACCGCCGCGATCGGCAGGGACGCCCACGTGACGCCGCCCAGGCTGCCCAGCAGCCAGAACATCGCGGCGCGCGCCGCCTCGCCGCGCGGTGACTGGAACACCAGGAGCATGGCGATGGCCGAGAAGCCGTACGCCATGGCCGTGCCGGTGAGGACCAGGCGCAGCGGGGTGAGGTTGCGGCCCGCGACCAGGTAGACGAGGGCCATCGCGGCGAGGGCGGCCAGGAACGCGGCCGTGGACAGGGCGTAGATGCCGAGGGAGGCGAACAGGCCGGTGGTCGCGACGGCGGTGGCGCCGACGCTCGCGCCGGAGGAGATGCCGAGGACGTACGGGTCGGCGAGGGCGTTGCGGACCATCGCCTGGATCGCGACGCCGACCACCGACAGGCCCGCGCCGACGACGGCGGCGAGCAGGACGCGCGGCAGGCGGATGTCCCAGACGATCCGGTAGGGGCCCGCGTCGGCGGCGTCCACGGGGCCCTGGGTGAGGGCGGCGTGGAGGAAGCGGAGGACGTCGCGGAACGGGATGCCCACCGGTCCCAGCGCCACGCCGCAGAGGATCGAGCCGGCGAGCACGGCCGTGAGGGCGAGGCACAGGCCCGCGGTGGCGGGGCGGCGTGGGGTGGGCGGACGCGCGGTGGTGTGGCCGGCGGTGGTGTGGCCGGCGGTGGCGTGCCCGGCAGCGGAGAT
>NZ_JBHTLK010000191.1:0-14071 GCF_042678885.1 Saccharothrix hoggarensis | reverse complement strand
AGCCGCGGCACGCCCGGTGGGCGTTCGTCGGGCACGGCGACGCGGGGCTGCGCGGCGACCAGCGCGGCGGTGTACGCCTCGCGCGGCCGGTCGAGCACGTCGGCGGTCGCGCCGGCCTCGACCACGCGACCCCCGCGCAGCACGACCACCTCGTCCGCGATCGCCCGCACCACGTCGAGGTCGTGCGTGAGGAGCACCAGCGCGACGCCCTGCGCCACGACGGACGCGAGCTCGTCCACCACCTCGGCCCGGGTGATCGGGTCCTGGCCGGTCGTGGGCTCGTCCGCGACGAGCACCGCCGGGTCGCCGACGAGCGCCTGGGCCAGCACCACGCGTTGCTGCTGCCCGCCGGACAGCTCGTGCGGGTAGCGGCGCAGGAGCTCGACCGGCACGCGGGCGCGGCGCAACGCGGTGGCGATCAGCTCGTCCGGGTCGCCGGGGTGCAGCGCGGCGATCTCGCGGAACACCCCGCGCAGCCGGCGCACCGGGTTCAGCGCGGCGGACGGCTGCTGCGGGACGAACGCGACGCGCCCGGTCACCGCGACCGTCCCGGTCACCGCCACCCCCGGCGCGTGCTCGCCGAGCAGCGCCAACCCGGTCGTGGTCTTGCCGCTGCCGGACGCGCCGACCAGGGCCACCACCCGCCCGGCGGACAACGCGAAGCTCACGCCGTCCACCAAGGTCTTCCGGCCCGCGACCGCGCGCAGGTCCTCGACGTGCACCACGGGCGTCACGTGCGTGCCTCCGCCCGCAAGGCGCGGTCGAACACCAGGTTCAGGCCGACCGACAGGCACACGATCAGCACCGCGGGCACGACCACGGCCCACGGCTGGAGGAACAGGCCGACCCGGTTGCGGTCGACCATCACGGCCCAGTCGGCGGCGTCCGGCGCCACCCCGACGCCCAGGAAGCTCGCCGACGCCACCAGGTAGAGCGCGCCCGTCAACCGCACGCCCAGGTCGGCGGCGAGGGTCCGCGCCATCGACCGTCCCGTGTAGACGATCGACGTCCGCCACCACGTCTCGCCCTGCAACCGCATCGCCTCCAACGCCGGCCTGCCGGCGATCTCCACGGCGGCGGCCCGCGAGATCCGCGCCACGTCCGGGAAGTTGACCAGCGCCACCACGCCCACGAGCACCGGCAGCCCCGGTCCCGCGATCGCCGCCGCCAGGATCAGCACGAGCAGCGACGGCACGGCCAGCAGCAGGTCGAGCGGCCGCATCAGCACCTCGTCCACGATCCGGGGCCGCGCCATCGCCGCCACCACGCCCCACGGCACGCCGGCGACGTACGAGAACGCCGTGGCCAGCAACGCGACCAGCACCACGGTCCGACCGCCGGCGAGCACCTGGTGCCACACGTCCCGGCCGACGAAGTCGGTGCCCAGCAGGGCGTTGGCCATGAACGGCGCGCCGCGGGTCGGGTCGTCCGGCACGAACAGCGGCCCGGCCAGCGCCAAGGCCAGCGGCACCACGACGAGGAACGCGCCGACGCTCTTCAACGGGTTCACGCGATCGCCACCGATCGCGGCGCGAGGCGGAACACGAGCAGGTCGGCGACGAGGTTCACGACCACGGTGGTCACCGCGAAGACCACCGCCAGCCCCTGCACGACCGGCAGGTCGCGCGCCGCGACCGCGTCCACCAGCGTGGTGCCGAGGCCGGGGATGACGAACACCGCCTCCACCACGATCACGCCGCCCAGCAACCAGTCCGTGGTCCGCGCCACCTGCTGCACGGCCGGCGCGAGGGCGGTCGGCAGGGCGTGCGCGAACCTGATCCGCTGCTCGGCGATGCCGAGCCGCCGGGCGTGCCGGACGTGGTCCGACGCCAGCGCCTCGATCATCCCCGCCCGCACGAGCCGGCTGATCGAGCACAGCGGGCGCGCGACGAGCACCACCAGCGGCAGCACCAGCACTTCCGGGCGGGACAGGAGGTCCGCACCGACGGCGGTCGGCGGCAGCCACCGCAGCTGCACCCCGAACACCGCGATGAGCACGACGGCCAGCGCGAACTCCGGGATCGAGTGCAGGCCCACCGTCACGGTCGTGACGCAGCGGTCCAGCGGCCCGCCCTCGCGCAGCGCGGCCAGCACGCCGAGCAGCACCGAGAACGGGATCAGCAGCACCAGCGCGAGCACCGCCAGCACGAGCGTCGGACCGAGCCCGTCGCCCAGGAACGCGGTGACCGGCCGCCCGGACACCAGGGACGAGCCGAGGTCGCCGTGCGCGAGCCCCCACAGCCACGAGCCGAACCGGTCGAGCGGCGGGCGGTCCAGCCCCATCGCGGTCCGGATCTCCTCGATCCGCCGCGGGTCGGGGTTGTCGCCCGCCAACGCCACCGCCGCGTCCCCCGGCAACGCCTGCACCAGGAGGAACACGGCGGTGACGACGGCGAGCACCTGGACCGCGCCGATGGCCAGCCGCCGGGCCGCGTACCGGCGCAGGCTCACCCCAACCACACCTTGTCGAACCGCGCCCAGTCCAGCGTGTTCGCGGGCGCGGTCGAGATGCCGCCGACGTTCGGGGCGGCGCCGACGATCCAGTCCGCGAAGCCCCACATGAGGTAGCCGCCCTCGGCGTGCAGGGAGCGCTGCATCTCCCGGTACACCGCGCCGCGCTCCGCCTCGTCCACTGTGGACAGGGCCTTGTCGTACAGCGCGTCGAATTCCGGCCGCGCCCACTTGGTGACGTTGGTGCCCGACCCCGTCAGCAACCGCTGGGCGAAGTGCGTCTCGATCGGCATCGCGCCGGACCGGAAGCTCGACATGGACCCGTTCTTGAGCGTGTCCGACCAGTAGCTGTCCTTGTTGCCGGTGACGACCTCGATCGTCAGGCCCGAACCCCTGGCCTGGTCGGCGAACACCGTGGCGGCCTCGACCATGCCGGCCGCGGCGGTCGACGTGTCCAGCTTGACCGTCAGCCCCTCCGCGCCGGCCCGGCGGATCAGGAACTTCGCCCTGTCCAGGTCGCGGGTGCGCTGCGGGATGTCGTCGGCGTAGTGCTGGTACCCCTTGCCGAACAGGTCGTTGCCGACCTGCCCGCTGCCCGCCAGCACCGACTCCACCAGCTGCGGCCGGTCGGCCAGCAGGAACATCGCCTCGCGCAGGTCCCGGTTGTCGAACGGCGGCCGGTCCAGCTTCATCGCGAACGCCTGCACGGCGCTGTTGGGCGCCCGGTGGATCGCCATCCGGTCACTGGCGGCGTGGCTGCGCGCCGTGGTCGGGGTCAGGTCGTGCGCGTACTCGACCTGGCCGCCGAGCAGCGCGTTCGCGCGCGCCGACTCCTCGTTCGCGATGACGAACTCGAGCTCGTCGAGGTGCGGCGCGCCGTCCCAGTAGTCGGCGTTGCGCTTGAGCACCACCGACCGCCCCGGCTCGAACGACACGAACCGGAACGGCCCGGAGCCGACCGGCGCGGTGAAGTCCTCCGCCCCCGCGGGCACGATGTACGCGCCGAACGCGGCCAGCACGTTCGGGAACTCCACGAACGGCCGCTTCACCGCGAACTCCACCGTCCGGTCGTCCACCGCGCGGCTGTTCGCGAGGTCGATCAGGGCGAGGCTGGACTTGGCGCGGAACGCGCGGCCGGGGTCGAGGATGCGGGCGTAGCTGGCCAGCACGTCGTCCGCGCGCACGGGCTTCCCGTCGTGGAACGCGGCCTGCCGGAGCGTGATCCGCCACCGGGTCAGCGTGGCGTCCGGCTCCCACTTCTCGGCGAGTCTCGGCTGGGCGGAGACGTCCGGGCCGAGGTCGGCGAGCTTGTCGTACAGCGCCTTGGACCGGGCCGCCTCCACGAACAGGTTCGCCAGGTGCGGGTCCAGCACCTCCTTGGCCCCGCCGCCCGCGAACGCCGCGCGCAGCCGGCCGCCGGCGCGTGGCGCGCTCGCGGTGGACGCCGGGCGGCCGCCCGCCGTGCCGCAGCCCGTCAGGGCGGCGACGGAGAGACCGGCGGTGAGGCCGAGGAAACCGCGGCGGTTGAGGGAGTGCATGGGCGTTCCTTTCACTGGGTGTCGCGTCGGCGCGCGACGAGGTGCAGCCGGTCGCCGGACAGGGCGTCGCCGAGCGGCGCGTCGGGGGTCCACCGTTCGTCGGTGCGCGGCCCCGGCGTGTCGAAGAGGGCGAGCACGTCGAAGCCGGCACGGTCGAGGAAGTGCCGGAGTTCCAGCGGGAACAGCAGCCGCCACGCCGAGCGCTGCACGAGCGGCCGCGCGCCGGGCCACGACCACTCGCGCCGCCGGCGCAGCAGTTGGGCCGCGTGGTCGATCCACAGCCGCGTGTGCGACGTGTACGACACGCCCTCCCACTCGACGGTGCGGCTGCGCACGCCGTCGAGGAGCTCGGTGCTGCCGAGGAAGAACGCGCCGTTGCGCATCTCCGCGACGAGCAGCCCGCCGGGTTCGAGGTGGTCGTGGCAGCGGCGCAGGAAGGCGTCGAGGTCGTCGTTCGTGTGGCAGTACAGCAGCGCGCTGTCGAGGCACGTGATCACGTCGAAGCGGCGGCCCAGGTCGAAGTCCCGCATGTCGCCGAGCACGAACTCGACGGCCGGGTGGTGCTCGCGGGCGTGCTCGACCATCCGCGGCGAGGCGTCCAACCCCACCGCGCGGTAGCCGAGGGTGGCGAGGTGGCCCGCGTCCCGCCCGGTGCCGCAGCCGACGTCCAGCAGGCGGCGCCCCGGCTCGCTCGCGAACCGCGTCGCGACGTCGTGCACGAACCGCGCGGCGACGTGGTCCGGGTCGGGGAACTGGTGCTCGTAGAGCGCCGGGTTGTCGGTGAGCAGGTTCTCGCCCGCCGTGTTGCGGAACGCGGTCATCGGGGCACCTCCGGTCGGTTCGCGGGGAGCACGCCACGCCGGTGCAGGCGGGCCACGGCGGCGGCGCACAGCAGCCCGATCGCCACGCACAGCAGGGACGCGGCCCAGCCCGACCGGCCGAACACCCACCCGATCACCGTGTTGCCCACGGCCGCCGCGACCCCCGAGACCAGGTAGAACACGCCGAAGTAGGTGCCGGCCAGGCCGGTGCGGCCGAACTCCGGGATCAGCTCGTACACGAACGGGTGGGCGATCATCACGCCGACGGACAGCACCAGCGCCGCGACCAGCACGGGGGTGATGCCGCCGAGCGGACCGACGTGGCTCACCGCCGTCGCGGCGAACCCGAGGCCCATCACGGCGAGCCCGAGCGCGATGGCCCGTCCCCGCGCCACCCGCTTCAACGCCCTGGTGACGCGCATCTGGAACACCAGGGTGGCCACGGTGGACACCAGGAACACGGCCGCGACGCCGAGGGCGGAGCCGGTGAGCCGCCGCGCCTCCAGCGGGAGCACCAGGTAGAGCTGGCTCTGGAGGACGAACATGCCGGTGAGCGCGCAGGTGAACGCGAGGAACCGGCGGTCGGCCACGCACTCGCGCCAGTCGTCCAGCACGGTGCCCTGACGCGGCGGCGCCGGGCGGGCGGGCAGCACGGCCGCCTGGGCGACGGTCAGCACGGCGAAGATCCCGGCCGCCACGAGGGCGGCGAGCCGGAAGTCCCACAGCATCAGCAGTCCGCCGAGGACGGGACCGGTCAGCGCGCCCGCCTGGCCGTAGATGTTGAACATCGCGAACGCGCCCGCCCGGTCGGTCGACTCCTCGGCGATGTAGGCGCGCACGGCGGGGTTGAACAACGCGCCCGCGAGCCCGCTGAGGGCGGCGGCGGCCAGGAGCACCGCCACCGACTCGCCGGCCGCGAACAGCCCGAACCCGATGGCGCGCAGCGCGCAGCCCGCGAGGATGACCCGGCGCGGTCCGAGCCGGTCGGACGCCGACCCGCCGAGGGGGAACAGCCCCTGCTGGCTCAACGTCCGCACGCCGAGCACCACGCCGATCGTGGCGACGGACAGGCCCAGGTCGCCCAGGTGCGTGGCGAGGTAGGGGATCAACAGGTAGAAGCCGGTGTTGACGCCGAACTGGTTGACCAGCAGGACCCGGACGGGCAGCGGAAAACGCCTCATCGTTCCCGCACCAAGCCGCCGCCTGCCGCCGCGCTGCCTGGCGCCGGGCTGCCTGTTGCCGGGCTGCCTGTTGCCGGGCCGCTTGTTGCCGGGCCGCTTGTTGCCGGGCCGCTTGTTGCCGGGCCGCTTGCCGCCGCGCCGGCGGGCACCACGCCCAGACCGGGCACCCCGGACAGGCGCAACGTGCCGTCCTCGCCCCCGATGCCCGTCCACGGGTCGTCGGCGAGCAGGAGGTGGCCGTCGAGGTCGACCCACCGGGCGTGCCCGGTCAGGTGCACGGCCGGCGCGATGCCGAGCGAACTCGCCACCAGGCACCCGAGCATCACGTCCAGCCCGTGGTCCCGCGCCACGGCGATGATCTCCCTCGCCGGGCCGATCCCGCCGCACTTGGCGAGCTTGACGTTCACCCCGTCCACCACGCCGGCCAACGCCCGCACGTCGGCCACGGTGGCGGCGTCCTCGTCCGCGATCAGCGGCACGGGGCAGCGCTCGCGCAGCCACGCGAGGTCGTCCCAGCGGCCGGGCGGGATGGGTTGCTCCAGCGCGTCGACCCCGGTGAGCCCGTCCACGAACCGCACGGCCTGCTCGGCGGTCCACCCGCCGTTGGGGTCGAGGATGAGGCGCGCGTCGGGCGCGGCGGCGCGGATGGCGTTCACGGTGGCGACGTCGTCCTCCGCGCCGACCTTGACCTTCAGCACGGTGAACCCGCGCCCGGCCAGCTCGGCGGCTCGGGCGGCGGCGGTGGCCGGGTCGCCGATGCCGATCGTGCAGGCCGTCGGCACGTCCGTCCACTGTGGAACGTCGACCAAGGCGTGCACGGGCACCCCCTGCCGCAGCGCGATCAGGTCGTGCAGCGCCGCGTCCACGGCGGCGCGCACGCCCGGCGGCAGCTCCGGCAGGCGTTCGAACAGCTCCGCGGGGTCGGCGCAGTCGGCCGCCACGGGCGCCAGGTCCCGCAGCAGCCCGGTGATCCGCTCGACGTCCAGCCCGTAGAACTGGCTGGTCACCACCTCGCCGTGCCCGCGCAGCCCGTCCCGCTCGACCACCACGCGCACGGCGTCGCGCCGCGCCATCACCGACCGCGAGATCCGCAGCGGCGACCGCAGTTCCAGCCCGTACACCGCCCAGTCGAGCTTCACGCCGGCACCCCGACGGCCTTCGGCGCGTACACCGAACGGCACCGCGCCCAGCTCGTGACCTCGATCTCGGCGGTGTCGCCGATCTCCACCGGACGGTCCTCCGGCGTGCCGAGCAGGCCGCGCGCCCGGCAGAAGTCGTCGTCGAAGATCGTGCCGAGGTAGCGGTGCGGGCCGTCCGGGAAGATCGTCACCACGGTCGCGCCGGGCTCGACGCGCGCCGCCCACGCCGACACGAGGGCGACCGCGCCCGTGCTCCAGCCACCCGTGACGAAGCAGTCGCGGGCGAGCCTGCGGCACGCGTCGACCACCTCCACCGGACCCAGCCAGTGGACCTCGTCGAACTCCTCGTAGGCGACGTTGCGCGGGTGGATGCTGCTGCCCAGGCCGCGCATCACGCGTTGCCGGGCGGGCTGGCCGAAGATCGTGGAGCCGACCGTGTCCACGCCGACCAGCCGCACGTCGGGCCAGTGCCGCCGCAGGGCGGTGACGACGCCGGCGCTGTGCCCGCCGGTGCCCACGCTGCACACCAGCACGTCGGCGCGGTCGAGCTGCGCGGCCAGCTCCCGCGCCAGGCCCGCGTACCCGGAGGGGTTGTCCGGGTTGTTGTACTGGTCCGGCCAGTACGCGCCGGGCAGCCCCCGCAGCACCTCACCGAGCCGGTCGAGCCGGGCCTGCTGCCAGCCGCCGGTCGGGTGCGGCCGGTCCACGACCTCCAGCCGTGCCCCGTGCGCGCGCAGCAACGCCCGCATCGACGGCTCCAGCTCGTGGTCGACCACGAGCACGACGGGGTGGCCCAACGCCTGGCCGGCGAACGCCAACCCGAGCCCGAGCGTGCCGCTGGTCGACTCCACGACGACCGCGCCGGGGCGCAGCTCGCCGCGTTCGCGGGCGGCCCGCAGCATCGCCACGGCCGACCGCGCCTTCATGCCGCCCGCGCTCAGGCACTCCAGCTTCGCCCAGAAACCGCCGTGGCGGTGGGGGAGCGGCGTGTCGATGCGCGCGATCGGGGTGTTGCCGAGCAAGTCGAGCAAGTGGTGGTTGCGGCGGACGCCGGTGGTGGGCAGCACGATCACCGCGCCCGTTCCGGTCGCGGCGTGCCGGCGCGGTAGTGGTGCAGCGTGCTCGGACCGCCGTGCAGCCAGAAGAACGGGTACGGCTCCGCCGACACCGCCGTGACGCCGGAGCCGAGGAACCGCGGCACGATCGCGCTCGCGGTCTGGGCGAACACCACCAGCGGCCGGTCGGCCTCGACGGCCGTGCGCAGCAGCGGTTCGAAGCTGCCGTTCCCCACCGTCATCCCCGACGCCAGCACGACGTCGCAGTCGCCCACGGCGGACTCGGCGTCGGTCACGATCGGCTCCTCCCACTCCGTGCGACCGCCCTTCAGGTCGCACGGCACGTACTCCAGCCCGCGTTCGCGCAGGTGGTGCAGCAACGAGTTCACGACGCCGACGACCAGCACCCGCTGCCCCGGCACGGCGTCCAGCAGGTCGACCACGGCGGACGCGCGCGCCATCGACTTGGCGAGCGAGTCGCCGGGCCCGATCACGACCGGCCGCGCGCCGGACGTCTCGTGCGGGTGGGCGCTCATCAGGTACGCGTCCAGCGCCGCCGTGCGGATCACCGGGTCGGGGTGGGCGAGCAGGTCCGCGACGGTCGCGCCGGCGCAGTCGGTCACGGTCGAGTCGTCCACGTCGTCGGGCTCGGCCGCGCACGAGCCCACCGCGTCGCCTACGCGCACGCTCACCACGGTGTTGCGGTACGCCGTGGCGCGCGAGACGTGCCGGGCGCCCTGCCGGGTGGTGAACGCGACGCTGGTCCGGAGGTCCGCCGGGTCGGGCCCGAGGTCGCCGGCCAGCGCGCGCTCGACCAGCTCGGCGACGCCGGGCAGCCGGTCCGTCGGGGCCGTCACTCGGCGCCCTCCGCGTACCGCACGGACAGCCCGCCGACGACGCGCTCGGCCCGGTCGCGCGCGGCCGCGTCCGGCGACGTCACCATGACGTGCCCGAGGTAGCTGTTGTTGCTGGTCGGCTCGCCGGCCCGGTGCCCGGCGGGCTTCAGCGCCCAGTCGACCACCTCCGGGTTCGCGGACAGCTCCTCGACGCCGTCGATCCCGGCCACGACGCCGGCGCGCGGGGGCAGCAGGAACGAGATGGCCGCGCTGCGCACGCCGGTCTCCCGCGCCCGCAGGTCGGGGCGTTGGCCGGCGGCGAGCTGGGTGAACACCGAGGGCAGGTCGATGCCCGTGACGCGGCGGACCAGCTCGGTGATCTGGTTGCCGGCCGGGCGGGGGTTCACCTCGATCAGCCGGGGGCCGTCGGCGGTGAGCTTGACCTCGGTGTGCGCCACGGTGTCGTCCAGCCCGAGCGCCTCGATCGCGGCCACGGCCGTGTCGACCGCCGCGGCCCGGTCGGCGTCGGACAGCGCGGCCGGGAACATGTGGCCGCTCTCCACGAACCACGGCCGCCCGGCCAGGCTCTTGTCCGTCACGCCGACCACGTGGGTCGTGCCGGCCACCGTCACCGTCTCCACGCTGACCTCGGGGCCGACGAGGAGCTCTTCGAGCAGCACGGTCGGCACCCGCGCCTGGCCGCGCGCGTTGACCGGGAACGCCTCCAGCGCCCGGAACGCCTCGCGGAGCGCGGTCTCGTCGCGCACCTCGCGCACGTGCATCCCGGCGCACAGGTCGACCGGCTTGACCACCAGCGGGTAGCCCAGGTCGGCGGCGGCCTTGGCGGTCGCGGGCCAGTCCTCGGTCAGCGCGAACCGCGGGCCGGGCACGCCCGCCGCCGCCGTCGTGGCGCGGGTGAGGTCCTTGCGGTAGGCGCGTTCCACGGCCCGCGCCGACGGGCCGGGGAGGCCCAGCCGCCCGGCCACCTCGGCCACCGTCGCCAGGTAGTAGTCGCACGAGGAGATCACGCCGTCGAAGCGCAGCACGTCGTGCACCCGCTCCACATAGGACAGCAGCGCGGGCACGTCGTTCGTCTCGGTCGTGAGCACGTTCTCCGCGGCCAGCAGCGGGTGCGGGTGCGTCGGCGCGGACCGGAGGTAGTGGTGCAGGTCGCGGGTGAGGAACGTGAACCGGTGGCCCGACTCGTGGATCGCCCGCGGCAGCAGCGAGCTCATCGCGCCCACCCAGCTCTCGATCATCAACAAGTGCGCCACGCGTGCTCCTCCGGGAGGGGGAAGTGGGGGACCGACGGATCGAGGTAATGGTAATCATTTTCGCTACGAGCCCGGGCCACCAATCGGGTGATCTGGGTCACCGTGCGCGCACACGGCAGTGGCGCCGCCGGTGATCCGGCGGCGCCACTGGTCGTCGAGTCGGAGAAGTCGTTGCAGGGCAGGGGAAATCCTCACCCTCGCCCGGTGTCGCGCAGGTGCGGGGCGGCCCTGGTGGTGAGCGGGCGTTCAGGCCTTGCGCGCGCGGTAGGCGGCGACGGCGATCCGGTTGCCGCACGTGGTGCTGCAGTACCGGCGGGAGCGGTTGCGGGACAGGTCGAGGACGATCCCGCCGCACGTCTCGTCGGCGCACGTCGACAGCCGGCCCAGCTCGTCCGCGCGGATCACGTCGACCATCGCCATGGCCGTCTCGACGGCGATCCGGACGGCGAGCGGCGTCTCCGGGCTGGTGGCGTGCAGGTGGTAGTCGAACCCGTCGTGGCGCACCAGCCGCGGCACCGCGCGGTGCTCGGCCAGCATCGCGTTGACGATCTCCACGGCGATGTCGCGGTCGCTGGTCAGGAGCCGTCGCAGCGGGGCGCGCAGGGCGCGGACGGCCGCCAGCTCGGCGGCGTCGTGGGTCCGCGAGCCGGTGTAGCGGTGCTCGGCGAAGAACGCGTCGAGGTGCGCCGGCTCCGTCATCGTGTCCGGTTCCTCGGCCGAGTTCACCAGCGCGACCGCGGCCATCAGGGACGCGGTGGTGTCATGGGTGAAAAGCACGTTGACAGGTTACCTCCGCGGTCCATAGCGTCATGCGCCATGACGACGATGACGCATGACAGGGTGACGGGTGGCCGGCTGCGGGCCGGGTTGGGCTTCGCGGTGCTGTCGGCGTCGTCGTTCGGGCTGTCCGGGCCGCTGGCGCGCGGGTTGATGGACGCCGGCTGGTCCTCGGCGGCGGCGGTCGCCGTGCGCGTGCTGCTGGCCGCCGCCGTGCTCACGCCGATCGCCGTCGTGCGGCTGCGCGGCCGGTGGGGGTTGCTGCGCCGCACCGCGCCGCTGATCACCGCCTACGGGCTCGTCGCCGTCGCCGGGTGCCAGCTCGCGTTCTTCAACGCCGTGGCGCACATGGAGGTCGGCGTCGCGCTGCTGGTCGAGTACACCGCGCCGGTGGCCGTGGTCGGGTGGCTCTGGCTGCGGCGCGGCCAACGCCCCGGTCGGCTGACCGTCGTCGGCGCGGTGCTCGGGCTGGTCGGGCTGATGCTGGTGCTCGACCTCGTGTCCGGCGCGCGGGCCAGCGCGGTCGGCATCCTGTGGGCGTTGGGCGCGATGGTCGGCGCGGCGGTCTACTTCGTGCTGTCCGCGCGCGACGAGGACGGCTTGCCCGGCACCGTGCTGGCCGCCGGCGGGCTGCTGGTCGGCGGGGTCGCGCTGCTGGTCGCCGGTGCCGTCGGGATCGTGCCGCTGGCCGTGTCGGGCGCTCCGGTGGCGTTCGACGGGTTCGCCGTGCCGTGGTGGCTGCCGGTGGCGGTGCTCGGCGTGGTGACGGCCGCGCTCGCCTACGTGGCCGGCATCGCCGCGACGCGTCGGCTCGGCTCGCGGCTGGCGTCGTTCGTGGCGCTGACGGAGGTGCTGTCGGCGCTGGTGTTCGCGTGGCTGCTGCTCGGCGAGGCGCCCGGCGGCATCCAGCTGGTCGGCGGCGCGCTGATCCTGGCCGGTGTGGTGGCCGTGAAGCTCGGCGAACCCCGGTCGTAGCGCGTCAGAGCAGGCCGGTGCGGAACTTGTCGAGCACCCGGCGCTCGCGCTTGGTCGGCCGGCCCGCCCCGCGCTCGCGGCGGGCCACGGGGGCGGCGACGTCGGTGGGCGGAGGTGGCGGCGGGGTGCGGTCGATCAGGCACGTCGCCGCGTCCGCCGCGCCGACGCGTTTCTGGATCACCCGCACGACCTCCACGATCCGGGTCGTGTCACCCACCCGGGCACGCACCTCGTCACCGGGCGACACCGTCGTGGCGGGCTTGGCGGGACGGTCGTTGACGCGCACGTGTCCACCCCGACAGGCCGCGGCCGCGTCGGATCGGGTCTTCGTCAGCCGGACCGCCCACAACCAGCGGTCCACACGGGTGGACTCCACCCGTACATCATGGCCTGTCGAACGCCGGACCGGGCAAGTCGCACGCCGGCCGCACCGGTCGTTGCGGACGGTGGGCGGTCCGTGGCACGTTGTGATGAGTTGGACCTGACGGCCGGCGGCCCGCGCCCCGCGGCAAACCCGGACCACCGCGTTCGCGCCGGCCGGAACCGGCGATGAGGAGAACGCATGACCCGGCACCGCGTGGTGTCCGTCCCGTTGGCCGTCCTGTCCCTCGTCCTCCCGGCGCTGGTCGCCCTGCCGGCGCCGGCCGTCGCGGACGTGCTGTCCCTGTCCCACTTCCAGCTGCGCCCCAACGCCTACGGCACCGCGCTGCGCGACCGCGCCGACGCCCTGCCCCTGGTGAAGGCCACCGTCACCGACGTCATGAACGACCTGAACCGCCGTGACGACGACGACCCGGCCGGCCTCGGCGAGGCGTGCGAGCCGGCGGCGGTGGCGGGCGGCAGCACGGTGACGATCGCGCAGAGCGTCTGCTTCAACGACGGCGACAACGCCACCTCCGAGTGGTACCCGCAAGGCGTCACCACGGTCGCCGACATGCAGTCCGACCAGCAGTGGGGCGACGGCCACCAGCCCGTCCTGGTGAGCTGGTACGACCACGACAACAACGCCGACGGCATGGTCAAGGGCGTCCGGGTCAGCTTCATGAACCGCGACACCGGCGCCTACCGGCACGTCCTGCTGGTGTACCCGCGCGAGGCCTCGGGGATCATCGACTACGACTCGATCCGGGTGTCGCAGGACCCGTCCAGCGGTGACTACGGCAGGGCGCTGCACGCCGGCGGGATCGTCTGGTACGGCAACCACCTGTTCGTCGCCGACACCGCACGCGGCTTCCGGGTGTTCGACGTGCGCCGGATCTTCGACCTCGGCGCCTCCGGGAACGGGACCACGAGCGGGGCGCACCTGGTCGGCTACCACCAGGGCACCTACTACGGCTACGGCTACCGGTACGTCATGCCGCAGATCGGGTCGTGGACGCGGACCTCCGACACGGGCGCGAAGTGCGCCGAGTCGGACCAGTCGCCGAACTTCTCGTACGCCGGCCTCGACCGCAGCGGCACGGACCACCTGCTCGCGGGCGAGTACTGCGCCGGGGGCGAGGCCACGAACGGCCGCGTGGCCGCGTGGCCGATGGCGGGCGCGTTCAGCGGCGGGGAGCTCGTCCTGGACCCGGCCCACCGGTGGAACGCCGACGCCGCGCACCGGCTGCCGGTCAGCAACGTCCAGGGCGCCGTCCGGTTCGACGGCAGGTGGTACCTGAGCCAGAGCAACGGCCTCACCAACGCCGGCACGCTCTACTCCACCGCGCGGCCCGCGTCGACGACCGGCACGCTCCAGTTGACCGGCAGCCAGTCGCTCAGCATCGGGCCGGAGGACCTGTCGCACTGGCCGAACGGCACCGCCACCAGCCCCACGCGCGGCACGTTCTGGACGGTGGGGGAGCACCCCGGCAAGCGGATGGTCTACTCCGTCATCCCGACTTCCTGACACGGACCTCGCCGAACGGGTGGCGCGGAACGGTCGCGCTGAACGGGTGGCGCGGAACGGTCGCGCGGAACGGGCCGCGCCGAACGGGTCGCGCCGCCGCGCTGGCGGCCGGGCTTGCCCCGCGGCGGCGTCAGCG
>NZ_JBHTLK010000190.1:0-14072 GCF_042678885.1 Saccharothrix hoggarensis | reverse complement strand
CCGCCCGGCGGCCGTCCACCGGCGGGTGGCCCCGGCGGTCCGCGCCGTCCCGGCGGCCCCGGCCCCGAGCGCCGTCCCGGTGAAGAGCCGACGGACCTGCTCCCGCCCGTCTACCAGACCACGCCGCGCGAGCCCGAGCTCCTCACGCACCGCGAGGACGAGGTCGAGCTGGAGCCGTTCTACGACGACGAGTACGACGAGGAGCTGACCGAGGAGGAGGCCCGCGCCGTGCGCCGGAAGAAGGTCTGGCGCCGCGTGCGCCGCGCCACCTACGTGGCCTTCGGCCTGATGCTCCTGGCGCCGGTCGTCGCCTTCGCGATCGCCTACCAGGTCGTCGAGGTGCCGATCCCGGAGGAGGTGGCCGCCGGTCAGGACAAGGCGATCACGATCCTCTACGCCAACGGCGACGAGCTGGCCAAGATCGCGCCCGACGGCGCGAACCGCACCATGGTCAAGTACGAGGACATCCCGGAGACGATCAAGCGCGCCGTCTTCGCCGCCGAGGACCCGACGTTCGAGACGAACCCGGGCTTCGACATGACGGCCATCGCCCGCGCCGCCTGGTACCAGGTGACCGACCGGGAGTCCGGTGGCTCCGGCCTCACCCAGCAGTACGTCAAGAAGGCGACCGACCAGGACGACGGCACGCTGAGCCGCAAGTTCAACGAGATGGTCACCTCGTACAAGATGTCGCAGCAGCAGGACAAGCCGGCCATCCTGACCGCGTACCTGAACACGGTCTACTTCGGCCGGTCCGCGTACGGCATCAAGACGGCCGCCAAGGAGTACTTCGGCGTCGAGGACCTGAACCAGGTCACGCCGTCGCAGGCCGCGCTGCTCGCCGGGATGATCCAGAACCCCAGCAACTCGGAGATCGCCACGTACCGGGCGGACCGCTGGGAGTACGTGATGAACCAGATGCTCAAGTACAACTGGATCGACCAGGAGTACCGGCAGACCCAGCAGGTGCCGGTGCCCGTCGACCGGTCCGGGCAGTCGGGCCTGAGCGGTCCGCGCCTGCACATCCGCCAGCAGGTGCTGGAGGAGATGGCGAAGGTCGGCTGGGACCTGGACAAGGCGCAGCGGACCGGTGTCACCGTGCACACCACCATCGACCCGGTCACCCAGCAGGCGGCCGAGGACTCGGTGAGGGAGGTCATGGAGGGCCAGCCGACGGACGTCCTGAAGTCCTCGCTGACCGCCATCGACCCGCACACGGGCGGCGTGAAGGCGTACTACGCGGGCGCCGACGGCGCCGGTCTGGACTACGCGCGCGGCACCCTCCAGGAAGCCGGCTCGTCGTTCAAGCCGTTCGACCTGGTCGCCGCGCTGCAGGCGGGCAAGGGCCTCGGCACGACCTACGACGGCCGCTCGCCGAAGACGTTCAACAACGTCGGCGACCGGCCCATCACGATCCGCAACGCCTCCGACCCGAGGAACGAGTGCGGCGAGCAGTGCTCCATCCGCAAGGCGATGGAGAAGTCGCTGAACACCGTGTTCTACGAGATGGTGCTGGAGATCGGCACGCAGCCGGTCGCCGAGGCGGCCCACCAGGCGGGCATCCCGCGAGAGGTGGTGATCGGCGACCAGAAGAAGAAGCTCCTGGTGAACGAGAACGGCGGCGCGCCGAACGCGGGTATCGCGCTCGGCGGCGGTGAGGCGCAGGTCCGGCCGTTCGACATGGCCTCCGCCTACGCCACGTTCGCCGCGCGCGGCGTCTACCACGAGCCGTTCTTCATCTCGAAGATCACGAACAGCGAGGGCAAGGCGGTCCACCAGCACATCGACAAGTCCGGGCCCGCGTTCGACCCGGACCCGATCAAGAGCCAGGACATCGCCGACAACGTCACCGAGGCGCTCCGGCCCGTGCTGACGTACTCGAAGATCCCGTGCGCGGGTCGCGAGTGCGCGGGCAAGACCGGCACGCACGAGCTCCCGGACGACGCGGGCCAGAACTCGAAGGCGTGGATGGTCGGCTACACGCCGTCGCTGTCCGCCGCGGTGTGGATGGGTCGCAACGAGGGCAACAAGCCGTTGCAGGACGCCCAGGGCCGGCCGATCTTCGGTGGTGGCCTGCCGGGTCAGATCTGGAAGAAGTTCATGGACAAGGCCCTCGCCGGCACCCCCCCGGAGCCGCTGCCGAAGGCCAAGCCGCTGGGCCAGTACAAGGAGCCGGTCAAGACTCCGAGCAACCCGCCCACGACGACGACCGACAAGAAGAAGGAAGACGAGGACCGGGACCGCAAGCCGACGACGTCGCAGCAGGAGCCGACCACCACGACTCAGCCCCCGACGACGTCGCGGACCGGTCGGCCGTGCACGGGGCTGGTCTGCCCGACCACGCCCACGTCGACCGACGAGAACGCCCCGGACCCGGGAGTCGGCAACGGCGCTCCACCGCCGACAGGGTGACCTGAGCACCTCGAAGGGCCCGGCCCGGCACACCGCCGAGCCGGGCCCTTCGCCGTTCGCGGGTGTTCGCGGGCATCGGCGGCCGTTCCCAGGGGTTCCCGGGCGTCGGCGGCCGCTCCCGGCGTTCGAGGGCATCGGCGGCCGTTCCAGAACGTTCACGGGGCGTTGACGGGGGTTCCCGAACGATCGGGCCCGTCCCGACGGCGAGCCCCGCCGGACCTCACGGCCGCTGTTGACCGGTGCCCGTAGCATCCGTGCCCGTGGCCAGTCCTTCGCAGCCCTCGCAGGCCGACGCCGACGACACCGACTCGCTCAGCCCCGAGGAGCGGGTGAACCCCACCTGGACGGAGCCGCTGGCCCGCGCGGCGAGCAAGCCGATCGGCGGACCGGTCGGCCGGCACGCGTCGGTCGGTCGGCAGTGGTTCTGGACGCCGCTGCGGGTGGTGCTGCTGTTCGCGGTCGTGACGCTCGCGCTGGCGTGGTTCCAGAAGTCGCCGTGCGTCCAGCAGTACGTGGACGACAACGGCGTGGTGCAGCTCGACTGGCGGGGCAGCAAGCAGTTCACCGCGATGTGCTACTCCGACACCGTGCCGCTGTACACGGCGGAGCGGTTGGACAAGCGGGACACGTTCCCCTACAAGACGTCGTGGGTGGACGACGAGGGCAAGCCGACGGCGCACGTGCGGTACATGGAGTACCCCGTGCTGACGGGCATGTTCCAGCTGCTCAACGCGCGGATGGCCCAGGGCTGGACGGCGATCGCCGCGTCCGGGTGGCTGCCGAACCCCATGACCGTGATCGTGTACTTCAACATCACCGCGCTGTGGCTGGCGCTGGCGTGGCTCGTGACGGCGTACGCGGTCGCCCAGCTGGCCAGGCGACGGCCGTACGACGCGGTGCTGGTGGCGGTGTCGCCGCTGGTCGTGGTGCACGCGTTCACGAACTTCGACACGCTCGCGACGGCGTTCGCGACGGCCGCCATGCTCGCGTGGGCGCGGAAGAAGCCGGTGCTGGCGGGCATCCTGCTCGGGCTGGGCGGCGCGGCGAAGCTGTACCCGCTGTTCCTGCTCGGGCCGCTGCTGCTGTTGTGCTGGCGGTCGGGCCGGCTGCGCGCCGGGTTGACGACCCTCGGCGCGACGCTGGCGACCTGGGCGCTGGTGAACGCGCCGATCGCCTTGCAGTACCCGGCCGGGTGGCGCGAGTTCTTCCGGCTGAACACCGAGCGCGGCGTCGACCCCGACTCGATCTACAACGTCATCGCGCAGTGGACCGGGTGGCAGGGCTTCGACCCCGGCCTGGCGCACGGGCAGGCGCCGGAGGTGCTGAACACCGTCAGCGCCGTGCTGTTCCTGGTGTGCTGCGCCGCGATCGGGTTCGTGACGCTGTCCGCGCCGCGGCGGCCGCGGCTGGCGCAGCTGGCGTTCCTCGTGGTGGCCGCGTTCCTGCTGACGAACAAGGTGTGGAGCCCGCAGTACTCGCTGTGGCTGGTGCCGCTGGCGGTGCTCGCGCTGCCGCGGTGGAAGCTGCTGCTGGCGTGGATGGCGGTGGACGCCCTGGTCTGGGTGCCGCGGATGTTCTTCTACCTGGGCGTGGAGAACAAGGGCCTGCCGATCGACTGGTTCCTCGGCACGGTCGTGGCGCGGGACGTCATGGTGATCCTGCTGTGCGTCCTCATCGTCCGGGAGATCTACCGGCCGGACCTCGACAAGGTGCGCCAGGCGGGCGACGACGACCCGTGCGGCGGGTTCGTCGACGGCGCGCCGGACCGGTTCGTGCTGCGGTTCCGCCGGCGCGAGCCGGCCACCCCGGTCGACGCCGCCACGGGCTGACCGGGGCGTCGCGTCACGGCGCGCGGCTCGCCGGCGATTCGGGCCGGCGGGCCGGCAGGCGGTCGGCGAACGTCACCTCGGACTTGAGGAACACGACGAACAGCGCCACCAGCAGCGCCGCCCGACCCCAGACGCCGATCACCACGGCCTGCGCCGCCAACCCGTCGTAGATGCCGGACGGCTGGCCGAACTGGATCGCGTAGAACCAGCGGAAGATGCCGATGCCCATGGCGACGTCCGCCGCGAAGTACGCCGCCACCCACGCCCAGTTCACCCGCAGCAGCACGAACATCGGCACCAGCCACAGCGTGTACTGCGGCGAGTGCACCTTGTGCAGCAGCAGGAACCCGCACAGCATCGCCGCCGACACCGCCACCCACGGGTACGTGCCCTCCCGCAGGTAGCGCCGCCAACCCAGCCCGCAGGCCAGCGCGAACGACGCCAGCACCGTCGCCGGCGACAGGACGCCGACCACGGCCTGCATGGTCGCGTCCTCCACGAACGGCCGCATCGACCAGAACCACACCGAGTTCGTGGTGATGTCCACCCGGCGCAGGCCCTGGAACGTGAACGACGCCAGCCAGCCGTTGAACCCGGCCACCGCGAACGGCAGGTTGACCAGCACCACCGTCACGACCGCCGTCAGCGCCACCCGCACCGCGCCCATGACGTCGTACCGCGCCCCGGCCGGCAGCCACCGGCCGCCGGGACCGCCGGTCAGCACGTACAGGCACAGCGGCAGCACGAAGAACGCCGGGTAGATCTTGAACGCGAACCCGAGGCCCAGCAGCACCGACGCGACCTCCGCGCGGGCCGCGAACCCCCACCGGCGCCGCCCCCAGCCCCGGTGGACGACGTGCACCGCCGCCACCGCGCAGAGCACGACCGGCAGGTCCCAGTTGTGGAACGCGTACAGCACCAGCGGTGGTCCGAGCGCCCAGACCAGCGCCCGCCACCGGCTCAACCTGCCCAGCAGCCACGCCGTCGCCAGCCCGAACGGCGCCATCAGCAACGCCGAGAACAGCAGGAACGCCCCGTCGTTCTCGGCGAGGATCGCACCCGCCCAGATCAGCAGCCCGGTCAGCACCGGGTACTCGACCACCCCGCCGACCAGCACGCCCCGGCTGTCGATGCCGCCGCTCACGTACGGGAACACGTGCCGGTCGATGTCGCGCCCGATCCACAGGTGCTGGATGTCGGAGTAGCAGACGTCCGCCTTGTTGCGCCGCTCGTAGTCCGGCGCGCTGCGGCCCCACTGGTCGAACCACGGGCCCGTGCAGCGGTCTTTGTTGAGGAAGCCCGCGAACATCGTCAACCCGCACAGGAGCACGACGGCCGCCAGCGCCGCCCGGCCGAGCGCCGGAGCCCGTGACGGGGCGCCCGGCCGCTCCGGGGCCACCGCCTGCCGTGTCACGCCCGTCAGCCCAGGTGCTCGCGCAGGAACGCGATGTCCTCCGCCTGACCCTCGTCCGGGGTCTCGACCAGCACCGGGGAACCGGCCGCGGCGGCCACCGCGACCAGCTGGGCGGGGTCGATGGTGCCGGAGGCGATGTTGGCGTGCCGGTCGCGCGCGGAGCCGAACTCGTCGCGGGAGCTGTTCAGGTGCACCAGGTCGATGCGGCCGGTGATGGCCTTCACCCGGTCGACGATGCCGACCAGGTCCTCGCCGGAGGCGAACGCGTGGCACGTGTCGAGGCAGAACCCGGCGCCGAACTCGCCGACCGCGTCCCACAGCCGGCCGAGCATGTCGAACGTGCGGGCCATCGCGTTCTCGCCGCCCGCGGTGTTCTCGATCAGGATCGGCACGGCGAACCCGCCGCTCTCCGCCTGCCGCTGGAACATCTTGCGCCAGTTGGCGATGCCCTCGGCCGGGTCCTCGCCCTTGGTGACGTGCCCGCCGTGCACGATCAGGCCCTTGGCGCCGACCTTCGCCGCCGCCTCGGCGTGCTGGAGCACGATCTTGCGGGACGGGATGCGGATGCGGTTGTTGAGCGAGGCGACGTTCGCCAGGTACGGCGCGTGGACGAAGACGTCCAGCTCCGAGGCCAGCAACCCGTCGGTCTGCGGGTGCGGCTTCGGCGCCTTCCACCCCTGCGGGTCGGCCAGGAAGAACTGGACGACGTCGGCGCCGCGCTCGGCCGCCGCGCCGAGTGGGTCGTCGTCGCGGACGTGGGCCCCGATGCGCATGACGTGCAGGGTAGTCGGGCGGTACGACACACCGCCGCCCACCGCCTGCCGCGCACGCCCCCTCCACTCGCCGCCCCGCGCCCCCGCACGGCACCGCGCCTTCCACCGATGCCTAAATTTGTCGCCACGGGGGATGGTTCGCGTCACCAACAGGACTTACGCTCGTTACTTGCAAGTAGGTAACCGGCGCGGCACGTCAGGAGGCCAGACCATGCGGACCCGGCTCACACGGCTGTTGGGCGCGGTCGCGGTCGTGCTCGCGGCCGGAACGGCCGGCGTCGCCGCGGGCTCCGGATCGGCCGTGGCCGCCGAACCCGTCGTCGTCGGGGACTGCAAGACGACCGTGCAGGGCGCGCCCGGCACACCGGTGTCGCTGAGCCCCACCGCGGTGCTCGACCCGGTGGTGCAGCTCATCCGCGCCGTTCCGCTGCTCGGGCCGCCGCTCGTGGACCCGTTCCGGCAGGCGTTCTCCGCCCTGCCGCCCATCCCGATCGGCGCGATCCCCACCGGCTCCGGCGTCATCACCGGCGCCGTGATCGCCGACAAGGTCAACGCCGAGCTGGCCAAGCTGCCGCTGCTCGGACCGATCATCGTCACCCTCTCGAACGGCGTGCGCACCGAGCTGACCAAGCTGTGCGGCGTCGCCGTGCAGGGCGTCAACGCCGCCGCCGCGCCCGTCCAGGACGGTTCCAAGGCGCTCGCGGACGCGTCGCAGCAGGCCGTCGGCCAGGCGCCCGGCCAGCCCGGCGCCAAGCCCACGCCCATCCCCGGCACGCCGCCGCAGACCGGTCAGCCGGGCACGAACCCCGGCACCGGGAACCCCGGCGGCACGCCCGCCAACCAGAGCCCGTTCGCGCCGGTCGGCGGCGTCGGCGCGCTCGACGTGCCGCTGTACGGCACGAACCCGTGGGGCGCCAACTTCGGCCGCGTGCCGCTGTTCGGCTACGGCTCCCTGCCGTTCGCCATGCCCGGCCTGTACGCGCCGTCACCGGGCGTCCGCTACGGCGGCGGCGTGAGCGGGTACCAGCCCGGGTTCGCGCTGCCCGGCGGCGGCGACTCGGACGGCGTGCAGACCGCGGGCCGCGCCCAGGCGCTGCCCGGCGTGGGCCGGATGGGCGGCGGCGTGGCGGCTCCCGTGCTGCTCGCCGTGCTGCTGCTGTCGTGCGTGACGGGCGCGCTGGTGCGGACGTGGGTCCTGCGCCGCGCCACCGCCCCCACCGCTTCCTGACGCTCTGAGCTGCTCGAACAGGCCACCGGGGAGGGCATCCCGGTGGCCTGTTACCCTTCACGGGTTGCTGACGCGACGACCCTCCTGCCACGGAAAGTCCGTGGCCGCCGAGTCCACAGGAGGTGAGTGGTCTTCATGCGTCATTACGAAGTGATGGTCATCCTCGACCCCAGTCTCGACGAGCGCACGATCGCGCCGTCCCTCGACACGTTCCTCAACGTCATCCGCACCACGGGTGGCAACGTGGAGAAGGTCGAGGTGTGGGGCAAGCGCCGGCTGAGCTTCGAGATCAACAAGAACTCCGAGGGCATCTACGCCGTCCTCGACCTGATCTCGACCCCCGACGCGGTGAAGGAACTGGACCGCCAGCTCGGCCTCCAGGAGACGGTGCTGCGCACCAAGGTCATCCGCCGCGAGCCCGCCAAGGCCGCGAAGACCGCCGCGCGGATCGCCGCCAAGGCCGCGGCCAAGGTCAAGGCCTAGGGGCCCGCCGACCATGGCAGGCGAGACGACGATCACGGTGGTCGGGAACCTGACCGCCGATCCCGAACTCCGCTTCACCCAGTCCGGCGCCGCGGTGGCGAGCTTCACCGTGGCATCCACCCCTCGCACGTTCGACAAGGCGACGGGCGAGTGGAAGGACGGCGAAGCGCTGTTCCTGCGGTGCAACGTGTGGCGCCAGGTCGCGGAGAACGTGGCCGAGTCGCTCACCCGCGGTTCGCGCGTGCTCGTGACCGGGCGGCTGCGCCAGCGTTCCTTCGAGACGAAGGAAGGCGAAAAGCGCACCGTCATCGAGCTTGAGGTCGACGAGATCGGCCCCTCGCTGCGCTACGCGACCGCGAAGGTCAACAAGGTGAGCCGTGGAGACGGCGGCGGCGGCTTCGGCGGCGGCGGTCAGTCTCGCGGTGGCGGCGGCAGCGCCCCGGCCGACGACCCGTGGGGCTCCGCGCCCCCGGCCGGCTCCGGTGGCTTCGCCGACGAGCCCCCCTTCTAGACCGGCACCGGTCCACTCCACACTTCACTGCGTAATACCAGGAGTTCACACATGGCCAAGCCGCCTGTGCGCAAGCCCAAGAAGAAGGTTTGCGCGTTCTGCAAGGACAAGAACGCCAACCTGATCGACTACAAGGACACCACCCTGCTCCGGAAGTACATCTCGGACCGGGGCAAGATCCGTGCCCGCCGGGTCACCGGCAACTGCTCCCAGCACCAGCGCGACGTCGCGGTCGCCGTCAAGAACGCCCGCGAGATGGCGCTGCTGCCCTACACCTCGACCGCTCGCTGAGAAAGGGGACGGCATCGTGAAGCTCATCCTCACCGCTGACGTGACCGGCCTCGGCGGCCCCGGCGACATCGTCGAGGTCAAGGACGGCTATGGCCGCAACTACCTGCTGCCCCGCGGCCTGGCGATCGTCGCCACCAAGGGCGCGGCCAAGCAGGTCGAGGTCATCCGCCGGGCGCAGGAGACCCGCCGGGTCCGCGACCTGGACCACGCCAAGGAGATCAAGGCCTCGCTCGAGGGCCTCGGCTCCGTGACGCTGAAGGCCAAGGCCGCGGCGGGCTCGAAGAAGCTGTTCGGCTCGATCACCACGTCCGACGTCGTGTCGGCCGTGCGCGCCGCCGGCGGCCCCACGCTCGACAAGCGGGCCGTCGAGCTCTCGGGTCACATCAAGACCCTCGGCAAGCACTCGGTCAGCGTCCGGCTCCACCCGGAGGTCACCGTGTCGCTGGCCGTCGAGGTCGCGGCCGCGAGCTGAAGCACCCCGGAAGCGCCGTTCGACCAGGTGTTCTGGTCGGGCGGCGCTTTCGCACGTCGGGCTGTGGACAACTCGGGTGACGCCCGGTGCGCGACACGCCGAAGGGCATGGGGCGCGCGACACGCCGAGGGTGTGACCAACTACTTTTCCACAAAGTTATCCACAGGGTCTGACCTGCGGGAACTTTTGTCTTGGGCCGAGTTGTACCCAGGTTGTCCACAGCTTTCCCCAGGCCTGTGGTCAGCTCGGCGCGACCATCCCCAACCTGTCCACCGACTTGTCCACAGGAGCGTTTGCCTACGCCATCCAGGTGGCTCTAGCGTCGCTGGATCACCGGGCGTGTGGCACGCGGACTTTGTCGGACCCACGAGGTACAACAGGCACGGCAGCAGATTGGGGTGAGCTCACGGTGGCGCTGGTGGACGACCGGGGCATGGCAGAGCCCGGCTTCGAACGACAGCCGCCGCAGGACCTCGCCGCCGAGCAGTCGGTGCTGGGCGGCATGCTGCTGAGCAAGGACGCGATCGCGGACGTGGTCGAGGTCCTGGCTCCCAACGACTTCTACCGCCCCGCGCACCAGGCGGTGTACGACTGCATCCTCGACCTCTACGGGCGGGGCGAGCCGGCCGACCCGATCACGGTGTCCGCCGAGCTGGAACGGCGCGGCGAGCTGCTGCGCGTCGGCGGCGCGCCGTACCTGCACACGCTGATCGCCACCGTGCCCACGGCCGCGAACGCCTCCTACTACGCCGAGATCGTGGCCGAGAAGGCCGTGCTGCGGCGGCTGGTGGAGGCGGGCACCAGGATCGTGCAGCTCGGCTACAACGGCGCCGAGGGTGCCGACGTGGACGAGGTGGTGGACCGGGCGCAGGCGGCGATCTACGAGGTCACCGAGCGCCGCACCACCGAGGACTACGTGGTGCTGGAGGAGCTGCTCCAGCCGACCATGGACGAGATCGACGCCATCGCGTCGCGCGGCGGCTCGTCCCTCGGCATCCCCACCGGCTTCGCCGACCTGGACGAGCTGACCAACGGCCTGCACCCCGGCCAGATGATCATCGTCGCGGCCCGGCCGGGTGTCGGCAAGTCGACGCTGGGCCTCGACTTCGCCCGGTCGTGCTCGGTGAAGCACGGGCTGACCAGCGCCATCTTCTCGCTCGAGATGTCGCGCACCGAGATCGTCATGCGCATGCTGTCCGCCGAGGCGCGCATCCGCCTCGGCGACATGCGCGGTGGGCGGATGAGCGACGACGACTGGACCAGGCTCGCCCGGCGGATGAGCGAGATCAGCGAGGCGCCGCTGTTCGTGGACGACTCGCCGAACCTCACCATGATGGAGATCCGGGCCAAGGCGCGGCGGTTGAAGCAGCGCCACGACCTGCGGCTCGTCGTGGTCGACTACCTCCAGCTGATGTCGTCCGGCAAGCGCACCGAGTCCCGCCAGCAGGAGGTTTCCGAGTTCTCCCGGAACCTGAAGCTGATCGCCAAGGAGCTCGAGGTGCCGGTGATCGCGATCAGCCAGCTGAACCGCGGTCCGGAACAGCGGACCGACAAGCGCCCGCAGCTGTCCGACCTGCGTGAGTCCGGCTCGCTGGAGCAGGACGCCGACATGGTGATCCTGATCAACCGCCCGGACGCGTGGGAGCGCGACGACCCGCGCGCCGGCGAGGCGGACCTGATCATCGCCAAGCACCGCGCCGGCCCGACCGCCACCATCACCGTCGCCCACCAGCTCCACTACAGCCGCTTCGCCGACCTCGCCCAGGGCTGACGTCGGCGTTCGCGAGACCGAGGCCCGCCCGTGTGCGCGGTGGGTCCGAACGCGGCGGTGGCGGTGATCGCGGGCCGCCGGGCTGTGCCGCGCACGAGCCCGTCGCGGTGACTTCGGTGCGGCGGCGCGTGACCGGTCTCGGGGCGTTCCCGGACCGCAGAACTGCGCATACGATCAAGGGATGCCACCCGACGCGGCGCGGCGCAGCGACCGTTCGAGGCGGGCGATCCTCGTGGCCGCGCTGGAGTTGGTCGAGGCGCTCGGCTACTCGAAGTTGACCATCGAGGCGGTGGCGGCGCGGGCCGGGGTGGGCAAGCAGACGATCTACCGCTGGTGGCCGTCGAAGGGGCCGCTGCTGTTCGACGCGCTGGTGGAGCTGGGACCGGTCGGGCACGACTCGCCGCCCAGCGGCGACCTGGCGGCGGACCTGAAGCGGGAGCTGCGGCTCGCGGTCGGCGAGCTGGCCGAGCGGCGGTTCGACCAGGTGTGCCGGGTGCTCGTGCACGAGTCGCGGACGGACCTGGTGACGCTGCTGCTGATGCCGCGCCGGATGGTGGTGGAGGACCGGCTGCGGTCGGCGCAGCGGCTCGGTGACGTGCGGCCGGACGTCGACGTGTCGGCGGCGGCCGAGTTGCTGCTCGGGTCGCTGTACCAGCGGTGGTTGTTGCGGACGGCGCCGTTGACGGAGGACTTCACCGACGCGGTCGTGGATCTCGTGCTCCGGGCGCTGAGCGACCGACCATGATCGGTAAGGTTCGTCGAACATGGGGTACGCCGTGGTCGACGTGGAGACGACGGGGTTCTCCGCGCGCAGTTCCGATCGGATCGTCGAGGTCGCGGTCGTCCGGCTGGACGACGCGGGCCGGGTGGCCGACGAGTGGTGCACCCTGCTCAACCCCGGACGCGACCTCGGGCCGCAGCACGTGCACCGCATCCGCGCGGCCGACGTGTGGCACGCGCCGACGTTCGCCGAGGCGGCCCTGGGCCTGGCCGCACGCCTCGCC
Organism: Saccharothrix hoggarensis; assembly: GCF_042678885.1. Lineage (GTDB taxonomy): Bacteria > Actinomycetota > Actinomycetes > Mycobacteriales > Pseudonocardiaceae > Actinosynnema > Actinosynnema hoggarensis. Next base: position 1,884 of record NZ_JBHTLK010000190.1, on the reverse strand, counting down.
GGGCACGTCGTCGTCGCGCACAACCTGTCGTTCGACGCCCGGTTCCTGACCGCCGAGTTCGCCCGCGCCGGCGTGGACCTGCCGGTGACCGGGCTGTGCACGATGCGCCTGGCCGACCGCTACCTGCCGCACCGGGCGGGGCGGTCGCTGCGGGCGTGCTGCGAGGCGGCGGGGGTGGTGCTCGAATCGGCGCACTCCGCGTTGCACGACGCCCGCGCGACGGCCCGGCTGTTCGCCCACTACCTGCGGTCGGGTGTGCCGGACGCCCTCCCGGTGCCGCCGGTCGCGGGCGCCCGGCCCCTGCCACTTGGCGCGGACGTCGAGCCGGGCGCGGACGTCGAGCCGGTGGTCCCGGACGTGGCCGAGGTGCGGCGCGGGGTGGCCGTGGCGGAGGCGCGGCGACCGGTGCCGGTGACGCTGGCGCGCGGGGACCGGGTCGTGTTCACCGGCCAGATGCACGCGCCGCGGGACGTGTGGGTCGACCGGGCCGCGGCGTTCGGGCTGGTCAGCCAGGGTTACGTGACCAAGGCGACGCGCGTGGTGGTGGCTGCCGACCCGTTCACGCTGTCCACCAAGGCACGTCGGGCGCGCTCCTACCGGGTGCCGATCGTGTCGGAGGACGACTTCACCGGGATGCTCGACCGGCTGGGTGGCGCACCGCTGGCCAAAGATCACCGGACCGGGTGGCGCCGGGGCTATTGAAAAGCCCGCTACCTGCGGGGAGGCTCTTGACGGACAGGCCCTGCGCTCGGCGGGAGGCACGAGTCCTATGAGTACCGCGCAGACGAGCACCGTGCCGAGGACGGCTTCCCGGGCGGTGTGGGACGACTTCGTCTCGGACCTGCCGGTCGGGGTGCTGCTCCAGGACGAGAACGGCGTGGTGCTCGCGGCGAACCCGCTCGCGGAATCACTGTTGGGTGACGCGCGGGCCTGTGACGACTCCGGTGCGCCGCTGCCCAGCCGGGCGCAGTTGGCGTCGCAGGTGCTCCGGACCGGCTCGCCCCTGACGCTGCCGATGGCGCTGCCGCACGCGCAGGTGTGGGCGGAGTACCACCCGATCGAGTCGCGCGGTCAGGTCCTGGTGCTGCTGCGGCCGGTGCAGGCGGACGTGCCGCACAGCGCCGGGCTGCTCGACGCGCTGACCGGGCTGCCGGGGCGGGCGCTCCTGCTCGACCGGCTGGACCAGGCGTTGATCCGGGCCCGGACGCACGGCACGTTGGCGTCGCTGGTGCTCGCGGACGTGCACCGGATGGCGGCGGTGAACCGGTCGTGCGGCTTCGAGCGCGGCGACGAGCTGCTGACCGTGATCGGCCGGCGGCTCCGACAGGGCTTACGGGACGACTACACGGTGGCGCGGTACGGCGGCGACTCGTTCGCCGTGGTCGCCGAGCACGCGAACGGCAGCGGTGAGGCGGTCGCGGAACGGGTGCGCGAGCTGGCCGACCGGACGGTGCGCCTCGGCCCGGACCGCGTCCGGCCCGGCGTGCGCGTGTGCTGGGTGACCAGCGACGGCGAGGCGCCCCTGCACTCGGTCATCGCGAACGCCGAGGAGCGCTTGCGCGGGTGAGGCCCCCCGGAAACGGGACGGACCCCCGGCACGGGGTGCCGGGGGTCCAGTCGCGGTGGGGGTGGATCAGATGCGCGGCAGCACTGCGGTCTGCTCCAACGCGCCGAACAGGGTGCGGGCGTCCAGCCCGGCCAGGGCCGGGGAGACGGTGCGGTCCGCGACCGGGGCGGTCGGGGAGCCCGGCAGCGGGTTGACGTTCAGGCCGGTCAGCGAGGGCACCTGCGGGACCGCGGGCACCTGCGGGGTCGACGGCAGCTGGGGCGCCTGCGGGAGGCCGGGCACCGAGGGGACGGCCGGGGCGGCGGTCCGGGGCTGCG
>NZ_JBHTLK010000189.1:0-14255 GCF_042678885.1 Saccharothrix hoggarensis | reverse complement strand
GGGCGCCGTTCACCCAGGTGGAGCTGGCGCGGGCGCAGGCGTTGGTCGACCTGGTCGCGGAGGCCGGGGTGGCTGCGGCGCAGCCGACGGCGCTGCTGACCGACGACGGCATGGCGCTGGTGCTGCGGCCGGGCCGGGCGGGCGACCAGGAGGCCGTGGCCGAGCTGCACTCGCGGTGCTCCATGAGCACCTTGTTCCACCGCTACCACACGGGCATGCGGACGGTGCCGAGGCGGTGGCTGCACCGGCTGCTCAGCCCGCCGCGCGGCACGACGGTGGTGGCGCAGTGCGCCGACCGGGTGGTGGCCGTGGGCCAGCTGATCCCGATGTCCACACCGGACAGCGCCGAGGTGTCGTTGCTGGTGGAGGACGGGTGGCAGGGTCGTGGCGTGGGCACCGCGCTGCTCGGCGCGCTGGCCCGGGCGGCGCGGGCGGACGGTCGCCGCGAGCTGGTCGGCTGGTGCCTGCCTTCCGAGACCGGCCTGATCCGCACCGCGGCCCGCGCGGGCCTGGCGACGTCGGTGCGGCGGGAGGACGGCTTGCTGCGCGTGTCGGTCGAGGCAGGCGGTCCGCGAGACGCCGTCGCGGGTCGTCCTGAGAGCGCTTCCCGACAGGTCGCCTCCGGCTAAGCTGGCCGGGTAGGCGAACGTCGAGGAGTGGTGCTCGTGTCCGTTCAATCGCACTCAAGCGCACGGCCCACGCTGGAGGACGTTGCGGCGAAGGCTGGCGTTTCCCGTGCGACGGCGTCGCGGGTGCTCAACGCGTCCCCCCGGGTGAGCCCGGAGGCGCACGAGGCCGTGACGGCGGCGGTGATGGAGTTGGGCTACCAGCCGAACCAGGCGGCGCGGGCGCTCGTGACCCGGCGTTCCGGCGCGGTGGCGGTGGTCTTCTCCGAGCCCGAGCCGAAGATCTTCGACGACCCGCACTTCGCCTGGCTGATCCGTTCGGCGGCACGGTCGCTGGCCGACGCGGACGTGCAGATGGTGCTCATGCTGGTGCACTCGCCGCAGGACCAGGCGCGCGCCGAGCGGTTCATGGCGGGCGGGCACGTGGACGGCGCGTTGCTGTTCGCGCCGCACAAGGGCGACCAGCTGCCGACGGTGGCCCGCAAGCTGCCGCTGCCCGTCGTGTACGCGGGCCGGCCGTGGGGCTCGCTGCGCGGGCTGCACACCGTGGACCACGACAACGAGGGCGGCGGGCTGCTCGCCACCGAGCACCTGATGTCGTTGGGCCGCAAGAAGATCGTCTCGGTGACGGGTCCGCTGGACGAGCACTCGGCGATGGACCGGCTGGCCGGGTGGCGCACGGCGGTCGGCGCGGACGACGAGATGACCGCGCTGATGACGGAGGACGGCGGCTTCTCGCGCGAGGGCGGGCGGCGCGCGATGGAGGCCCTGCTGGCCCGCGTGCCCGACCTCGACGCGGCGTTCGTGGCGTCCGACCACATGGCGGCGGGCGCGCTGGACGCGTTGCGGGAGGCCGGGAAGCGGGTGCCGCAGGACGTCGCGGTGGTCGGGTTCGACGACCACCCGATGATCGCGCCGCACACCACGCCGTCGTTGACGAGCGTGCAGCAGGACACCAGCGCCCAGGTGCGGCACATGGTGACCCACCTGCTCCGACTGCTGCGCGGCGAGTCGATCCGGGCCCGGCGCGAGGTGCTGCCGACGGTGCTGGTGCGGCGCGAGTCGGCTTAGCCCCCGACGTGGCGCCCGGGCGTCGGGCGGGGGCCGCCGCGGCGACATGCGGCCCCCGACCGACGGGTCACGGGAGCTCGAAGCCCTCCGCCGGGACGGCGTTGGCGCCGATCACCCTCGCCAGCGTGCGGCCGCTGCGCTTCACCGTCCGCACCTGCGTGTCGTAGTCGACGTGCACGATGCCGAACCGCTGGCTGTACCCCGCCGCCCACTCGAAGTTGTCGAGCAGCGACCACGCGAAGTACCCGCGCACGTCCACCCCGGCCGCGATCGCCTCGTGCACCGCGCGCAAGTGGTCGACCAGGTACCGGGTCCGCGCCTCGTCCACCACCTGCCCGTCCTCGACCACGTCGGGGAACGCCGAGCCGTTCTCGGTGATCACCAGCGGCAGGCCGACGTCGCGCTGGAGGCGTTCCAGCAGCTCCGTGAGCCCGCGCGCGTCGACCTCCCAGCCGAACCCGGTCACCTCGCCGCGCGGCGGCAGGAACTCCACGCCGCGCAGGCCGGGGAACGGCCCGCCGCTCACCACCAGCGGGTCGTCGGCGGCGGCCACGCGGGTCGGGCTGTAGTAGTTCACGCCCATCCAGTCGATCGGCGTCGCGATGACGTCGAGGTCGCCCTCGCGCACCACGGACGTCCAGTCGCCCAGCCACGCGGTGTCCTCGACGACGTCCCGCGGGTACCCGCGCCCGCCGAGCGGGTCGAGGAACAGCCGGTTCTGCAGGCCGTCGACCTTGCGCGCGGCGTCGAGGGACGCGTCGTCGTCCACCCACACCGAGCAGAAGTTCAGCACGATGGAGAACTCGTGGTCGGCCGGCGCCTGGTCGCGCATGACCTGCGTGGCCAGGCCATGCCCGAGCATGAGGTGGTGCGCGGCCTCCAGCGACGCCTTCGGGTCGACCACGCCGGGCGCGTGGATGCCGTTGGCGTAGCCGAGGAACGCCGAGCACCACGGCTCGTTCAACGTGGTCCACAGGCGGACCCGGTCGCCCAGGTGCTCGTGCGCCAGCGCCGCGTACTCCGCGAACCGGTAGGCGGTGTCGCGGTTGCGCCACCCGCCCTCGTCCTCCAGCGCCTGCGGGAGGTCCCAGTGGTACAGCGTGACCACGGGCTGGATGTCCCGACCCAGCAGCTCGTCCACCAGCCGGTCGTAGAACGCGAGCCCCCGCGGCTCGACCCGGCCCGAGCCGAGCGGCTGGATGCGCGGCCACGCCAGGGAGAACCGGTACGCGCCGAGCCCCAGCTCCGCCATCAGGTCGACGTCGGAGGCGTAGCGGTGGTAGTGGTCGCACGCCGGGTCGCCGGTGTCGCCGCCGAGGACGGCCCCCGGCCTGGCCGCGAACGTGTCCCAAATGGACGGTCCGCGACCGTCCACAGTGGTCGCACCCTCGATCTGGAAGGACGCCGTCGCGGCTCCCCACAGGAAATCCGGTGGGAAGCGCAGCAGGTCCCGCCCGACCGCGGTGTCCGGGTCGGTTGTCGTCATCGGAAGTTCACCCCTTCACGGCACCCTGCATGATCCCGCCGACGATCTGGCGGGCCAGCAGGATGAAGATCCCCACGACCGGCAGCACCGCGAGCGACGCGCCGGAGAGCATGAGCGAGTAGTCGGTGTAGTAACCGCTCGCCAGCGTCGACAGTGCCACCTGCACGGTCGGGCTGTCGTTCGGGTCGAGCACGATCAACGGCCAGAAGAAGTCGTTCCACGCCGTCATGAACGTGAACATGCCCATGACCGCCGCCTGTGGTCGGACGGCCGGGAACGCCACGTGCCAGAACGTCTTGAGCACCGAGCAGCCGTCCACCCGAGCCGCCTCGATCAGCTCGTACGGAACCGACTCCTCGCACGCCTGCCGCATCCAGAACACGGAGAACGCGCCGATCAGCGCCGGCACGATCACCGCCTGGAGGGTGCCGTACCAGTCGAGGTCGGACATCAGCATGTACAGCGGGATGACGCCGAGCTGCGTCGGCACCATCGACGTGCCGACGACGACCAGGAACAGCGTGTTGCCGCCGCGGAACCGCAGCCGCGCGAACGCGAACCCGGCGAGCGTGCCGAGCACGACGTTGCTGATCGCCACCGTGCCCGCGACCACCATCGAGTTCTGCATGGCGAGCCAGAAGTCGACGGTGTCGAACACCCTGGTCAGGTTCTCCAGCAGGTTCCCGCCGGGCACCAGGGACGGCACCGCGTCGCCCAGCGCGGAGTTGTCCTTGCTCGCGATCAGGAACGAGTAGTACAGCGGGAACACCGACGCGAGCAGGACCACCACCAGCACCGCGTAGGCGAACGGCCCGGCCTTCGTGAGGCGCTTGGTCTTCACGTGCCTCACCCCTTCGACGCGATCCGCCGCGCCACCGTGAAGTTCACGACCGCGACCACCAGGATCAACAGGAACAGCACCCACGCGATGGCCGACGAGTAGCCGGCGTCGAACAGCCGGAAGCCCTTCTCGTACAGGTACATCACCAAGGTCTGGAACTGGCGGTCGTCGCCGCCGGTGCCGGTCGCCGTGCCGCCCGGGTCGAACAGCTGCGGCTCGACGAACAGCTGCATGCCGCCGATGGTCGACACGATGACGGTGAACAGGATCGTCGGCCGGATGCTCGGCACGGTGATCGACCAGAACACCCGCCACCGCGAGGCCCCGTCGAGCATCGCCGACTCGTACATGTCCTTCGGCACGGACTGCATCGCGGCCAGGTAGATCAGCGCGTTGTAGCCGGTCCACCGCCACATCACCATCGAGCTGATGGCGAGGTGCGAGGCCCACGTCTGCGCGCGCCAGTCGACCGGGTCGACGCCGACCAGGCCGAGCAGGGCGTTGACGATGCCGAAGTCGCGGCCGAACAGCTGCGCGAACACCAGCGCCACCGCGGCCACCGAGATGACGTTGGGCAGCAGCACGCCCGCCCGCCAGAACGCCCGGCCGCGCAGGCCGCGGTCCAGCAGGGCGGCCAGGCCGAGGGCGGCGAACAGCTGCGGGACGGTGGAGAGCAGGAACAGGCTGACCGTGTTGCCCAGCGCGTTCCAGAAGTTCTTGTCCGACAGCAGCTCGGTGTAGTTGTCCAGGCCGGTGAAGCCCTGGTCGCCCTCGATGAGCTGCCACTCGTGCAGCGACACCCAGGCGGTGAACAGCAGCGGGTAGAGCCCGAAGATCCCGAACACCACGAAGAACGGCGCGATGATCAGGTACGGCGTGTACCTGGTGTCCAGTCGACCGAGCTTGTCCCGCCACGACAGGCGCTGCGCCGGCGGCGGGACGGGCGTGGTGCCCCGTCCCGCCGCGGCCCGTTCGGGTGCGACCGTCACTTGACGGCGTCCCGCGCTTCCTGGAGGGCCTGGGCGAAGGCGTCCGCGGTGGACTGCTTGCCGGTCTCCACGCGGGACAGGGCGTTGCCGAACACCGGCGTGACCTTGGAGTCCTTCGTGCCGCGGTAGGTGGGCTTCAGGTTCTCCGCCGAGTTGCCGAAGATCTGGCCGACCGGGGCCTTGTTGAAGTACTCGTTGACCGTCGAGGTGACCTCGGGGTCCTTGTACGCGGCGGGCTCGCTCGGCAGGTTGCCGGTCTCCTTGAAGATCCGCTTCTGCTGCTCGGGCGCGGTCAGCCACTTGGCCAGCTCGTAGGCCTCCTTGGGGTGCTTGCCCTGCTTGGGCACGGCCAGGAACGAGCCGCCCCAGTTGCCGCCGCCGCCGGGCGCCGCGGCCACGTCCCACTTGCCCGCGGCCTCGTCGCCGGCGCCGGCCTTGATGAGCGCGAGCGCCCACGCGGGGCACGTCGTGGTGGCGAAGGACGCCTGCTTGAGCGCGACGTTCCAGTCCTGGCTGAACGGCGCCAGCGCGCCGGTCTGCTTCTTCTCGCCGAGGCTCGCGGCCAGCGTGAAGGCCTGCTTCACCTTGTCGTTCGTGTCACCGATGAACGAGTCGTCGGCCTTGGCGAAGTAGCCCTCCTCGGTCTGGTCGAGGATCGCCTTGTAGACGTTCTGGGCGGTGTCGACGAACTTCACGCCCGGCGTCTTCTGGGTGAAGGTGTCCGCGACCTTCAGGTAGTCGTCCCAGGTGGGCCAGAGCTTGCCGACGGCCTCGCGGTCGGCGGGCAGGCCGGCGGCCTCGAACAGGTCTCGGCGGTAGCACAGCGCGAGGCTGCCCATGTCGGTGCCGAGGCCGAGCACGAAGTCGCCGTTGTCGGTGGTGCCCTGGTTCCACTTCCAGGCGGCCCACTGGCTCTCGAGTTCCTTGGCGCCGTAGTCCGCCAGGTTGACGAACTTGTCCTTGGACTGGCGGAACTGCGCGATGTTGCCTTCCTCGATCGCCACGATGTCCGCGGCGCCGCGACCGCCCGCGAGCTGCGTCGCGAGCTGGGTGTGGTGCTGTTCCATCTTGACCGTGCGCTGCTCGATCTCGATGTTCGGGTGCGACGCCTGGTACTCCTTGATCAGGTTGGCGTAGCCGAAGTCGGAGAAGACCCCGATCGACAGCTTGATCTTGTCGTCGCCCCCGTCACCTCCCCCGCCACCACACGCCGCCACCAGGGTCGCGGCCAGGGCGACCGCGGTGATCGCCGTCGTCCGGCCGACCAGTGTCCTGCTCATCCGTCCTCCTCGACGCACTCGCCGGATTGGACCCGGCGTCATGAGAGCGCTCTCACAGTCGTGAGTACCGGTAGTCGCTGTCAACCCGGGAAGTACCGGTCGACACCGTTCCGCAACAATCTGAAGCGCTCTCGTGGGCCGGCGTGACAGCCGTGCCACGGTCCGTGAGGCCCCGGCGGCCGGCGGGTGACAACACGGCAACCAGTGGGAGAAGACGCAGGGAGATGCGGGGTGGCCCGGCCCTCGCTCGGGCCACCCCGCACCCTGTTAGAGGGGTTCCGGGCCAGGATGTGACGCGCGCTCGCGGAAAATTTTGTGACACGCGTCGCACCCCGGCCCCTAAGGGGAGCCGGGGTGGGCGACCGGCCCGGTGGCCCGTTCCTCCCCCGAAGAGGGACGGGCCACCGGACCTCTCACGCCTCGGCCATCCCCGCGACGACCGAGGTGCGGGCGGCCCGCCTGGCGGGCAGGGCGGCGGCCGCGATCGCGGCCACGACGGCGGCGGCGAGCATCACGCCGAGCTGGCCGAACGGGACGACGAGGTCGACCGACACGGTGTCCGTGGACACGGCCTCGGTGATCACCCAGCCGAAGCCGATGCCGAGCACGAGCCCGATCGTCGCGCCCATCAGCCCCATCAGCACCGACTCGATCACCAGCATCAGCCGCAGCTGGCCGCGGGTGAGGCCGAGGGCGCGCAGCAGCGCCGACTCGCGCGTCCGCTCCAGCACCGACAGCGTCAGCGTGTTGGCGATGCCGAACAACGCGATCACCACGGCCAGCCCGATCAGCGCCCAGATGAACCCGAGCACCTGGTTGAGCTGCTGGTTCAGCTGCTCCTTGGTCTCCGCCGCGCTGTCCAGCACGGCCAGCGGCGACGGGTCGGTGACCCGTTCCACGGCCGCCCGGCCGTTCGCGACGCCGTCCTCCAGCTTCACCAGGATGCTGTCGTAGCCCTTGGCGGCCTCCGGGAAGCGCAGCGACGTCTCCAGCGTCATGATGCCGTCGGACAGCCGCTGCCCCTCGACCACCGCGACGACCTTCAGCTCGTGCGCCACGCCCTCGGCCGCCCTCACCGTCACCGTCGAGCCGATCGTCACGCCGCTCCGCTTGGCGTAGTCGGCGTTCACGGCCACCGCGCCGTCACCGAGGTCGGCGAGCGACCCGCTGGTCACCGTCGGCCGGAACAGGGTGCCGATCGCGTCGGTCGGCACGCCGGTGAAGTACTCGCTCTCCCCGTAGACCGTGGTGGTCGGGGCGACCCGCGCCACCTCCGGCACCGCGGCCAGCTGCCCGACCAGCTCCTCCGGCAGCGGCCGGTCGTGGACGGCCGACGTCACGGTGTAGTCGGCGGGCATCCGCTCGTCGATCTCGGCGTTGGCGGTCTCCTTGGCGCTGTTCGCGACCACGGTCACCAGCGCCACGATCGTCACGCCGATCATCAGCGCGGCGGTGGTCGCGGCGGTGCGCTTGGGGTTGCGGCCGGCGTTGGCGGAGGCCAGCTTCGCGGGCACGCCGAACACCGCCCGCGGCAGCGCGCCGAGCACCCGGTTGACCGGGCCGACCAGCAGCGGGCCGAGCACGAGCACCGCGGCCAGCAACGCCATCGTGCCCGCGCCGCTGACCAGCATCGCGGCTTCCTCGTCGTCGATGCCCAGGCCGAACACGATCGTGCCGACGCCGATCACGCCGAACAGCACGGCGGTCAGCACGCGCACCACACCGGTGCGGGACACCTCCTCGCCGCTGTCCGGCTGGCTGCGCAGCGCCGCCACCGGCGCGACCCTGGTCGCCTTGCGGGCCGGCAGCACGGCCGCCAGCACGGTCACCAGCGTGCCGACGGCGAACGCGGCGAGCACCGTCGTCCCGGCCACCGGCAGGCGCACCACGGCGTCCTCGGCGTTGCCGAACGACAGGATCACCCGTTGCAGCAGGGCCGACACCCCGATGCCGCCGAACAGCCCGATCACCGACGCGGTCAGGCCCATCACCAGCGCCTCGGCCAGCACGCCGCGGAACACCTGCGACCGGCTCGCGCCGACGCACCGCATCAGGGCCAGCTCGCGGGTCCGCTGCGCGACCAGGATGGTGAACGTGTTGTAGATGACCATGGCCGCGACGACGAGCGCGATGAGCGCGAACGCCAGCAGCAGCGAGGTGAACTCACCCGACTGCGACTCGACCCGTTCCAGGGTCTCCTCGGTGAGGTCCGCGCCGCTCTGCACCGCGAAAGCGTTGTCCCCGATGGCGTTCCGGACGTTGTCCACGACCTGCTGCTGGGTGAACCCCGGCGCGGCGGTGGCGACGACCTGGTACGGCAGGCGTTCCGGGTCGAGCGCCTGGAACGCGTCCGCGGTCAGTCCGATGTGGTCGTAGCCGGACAGCGACATCGAGTTCGTGCCCTGCCGGTACGTGCCGACGAGCGTGTACGTGTGGCGGGCGTCCTCCTCGCCCAGCAGCACGACCGGCCCGCCGATGGTCAGCTTCGCCGTGGCGGCGGTGCGCTTGTCGACGGCGATCTCGTCCGCCTTGGCGGGGTAGCGGCCTTCCGCGAGGTCGAACTCGCGCAGCTTCTCGTTGCCCGCCAAGGAGACCGCCCACGCGGGCTTCGCCTTGCCGTTGGTGGTGAGCAGCGGCACGGGCTGGGCGCCGCGCACGTCCGCCCCCGCCACGCCCGGCGCCTGCCGGATCTTCGCCAGCACGTCCGGGGAGATCCCCTTGGCGTCGGACGGCGACTCGCCGCCCAGGGTGACGGAGACGTCCACGTTGCGGGCGCCCTTGGCGAACTCGTCGCGCAGGCTCTCGTTCATGGCGTCGCCGAGGACCAGCGTGCCGCTCACGAAGGCGACGCCGAGGGCGATCGCCACCGAGGACAGCACGAGCCGCGCGGTGCGGGCCTTGAGGCCCGCGATGATCGTGCGCAGCATCAGGTCACGCCCCCAGGTGCTTGAGCGCGGACAGCACCGAGTCGGCGGTCGGGCGGTCGATCTCGCCGGCCAGGCGGCCGTCGGCGAGCAGCACCACGCGGTCCGCGTACGACGCGGCGACCGGGTCGTGCGTCACCATGATCACGGTCTGGCCGAGCTTGCGCACCGACATGCGCAGGAAGTCCAGCACCTCCGCGCCGGAGCGCGAGTCCAGGTTGCCGGTCGGCTCGTCGGCGAACACCACGTCCGGGCGGGCGACCAGGGCGCGGGCGCAGGCCACGCGCTGCTGCTGGCCGCCGGACAGCTCGGTCGGCTTGTGCTTGAGGCGGTCGCGCAGGCCCAGCACGTCCACGATCGTGTCGAACCACTCGCGGTCGGGCTTGCGGCCGGCCAGTTCGAGGCCCAGCAGGATGTTCGCCTCGGCGGTGAGCGTGGGCAGCAGGTTGAACGCCTGGAAGACGAACCCGACCCGGTCGCGGCGGAGCTTGGTCAGCTCCTTGTCGCCGAGCGACGTGATCTCGGTGCCGCCGATGCGCACGGTGCCGCCGTCGACGTTGTCGAGCCCCGCCAGGCAGTGCATCAGGGTGGATTTCCCGGAACCCGAAGGCCCCATGATCGCGGTGAATCGACCCGCGTCGAATGCGACGCTCACGCCGTCGAGGGCGCGGACCGCCGTGTCGCCCTTGCCGTACACCTTCGCCAGGTCGACGGCTTCTGCGGCGGCGCGGGTCCCGACATCGGACACCAGTGCGGACATGCTCCCTCATTCTCTCGGCGGGTGGTCGTCAAAAAGCTAGAGGGGGCACGGGTAACCGGTCGTCATCTCGGCGGCGGAACCCGTCGTCACCATGCGGGATGACTTTCCCTAGTCCTCTGGTCTGACGCCCAGCCGCTGGTGGCGGCACCGGCGCGGCCGGTCGCCGTCGCGAGGAGGACCCGCCCCGGGGGGCTGCGAGGTCGATCGGGGCAGCACGGCCGGAAGTGCGCCCAAGTGGCCCGCAAATCTCACGGCAAGTGCCCGGCCGGAGCTAACCAGACTATTCCTCATACACGAATAGAGTAGTATCCAGGCGATTCCGACTACGCAGAGTTGTCCCACATGGCGTCGACCGTCTACTTTCGCCCGACGTGCCGGACCCTCCGGAATTCACCCGATGACGTGACGTCGGCGAGCCTTGTGCCTGGCCGCCCGCACGGACGCGGCCGCACTGCACCGATCGGCCGGGAAAGGCCCCGCGCGGACCATTCACCACAGTGTCGACCCGGACCCGGAATCGGGATGCCGAACCGTCGCACGCCCCCGTCCCCGCTCGCCCTCCGTGATGACTTCGGACGACCTGGGCGTCCGGTCCCCGGCGCACCCGCCACCACACGTGCCGGGGAATGACGCGGGACGCGCCACCGGTGCCGCGCGCACGCCAAACGAGACACCCCCGGAATGGTGCCACTACGCTGCGACGCCACCCGATCGGTCGCTTTGACCCGCTCATACCCGTTGACTACAGTCATTTTTCACCGCCTAATCTCAATTGGCACCCGATCAACATTAGAATTGATCGGAAGAATCACTGGGGACGCACACCGCACGAGCAGCACCGAAACTCCCGGACCACAGGTCCGCACCACAGCCGAAGAAGCGGTCGCCGACCGCGGCACGAACACGTCACGCCCGGCCACGGGTATGCCGCGCACCACGCGCGTGAATTCCGATCGAATGAGGAGAAGTAATGTCGACAGCGCCATCACCCGTCACCGGGCACGACGGGTTCGCGCGGATGTTCGCCCCGGGCCGGCTGACCGTGGGCGCGTTCTTCCCGCTGGAGTCCTACCCGGGCGCCGTCCCGTCCAACGAGGACCAGGTCGCGCTGGCGCGGGCGGCCGAGGACGCGGGACTGGCCGCGCTGTGGGTGCGCGACGTGCCCCTGCTCGACCCCTCCTTCGGCGACGGCGGGCAGCTCTACGACCCGTGGGTGTGGCTGACCCACATCGGCGCGCACACCTCCTCGATCAGCCTGGCGACCGGTTCGGTGATCCTGCCGCTGCGCCACCCCGTCCACCTGGCCAAGTCGGCCGCCTCGATCGACCTCCTCACCGGCAACCGCCTGGTGCTCGGCGTGGCCACGGGCGACCGGCCGGTGGAGTTCCCGGCCTTCGGTCGGCCGCTGGAGGATCGCGGCGAGCTGTTCCGCGAGTCCTTCGGCACGTTGCGGAAGCTGTGGGGCGGCTCCTACCCCGAGGTGGACGGGCCGTTCGGCCGCTGGAAGGGCGTGGACGTGCTGCCCAAGCCCTCCCGCGGCACGATCCCGCTCCTGGTCACCGGCAGCAGCCGGCAGGACATGGCGTGGATCGCGGAGAACTCCGACGGGTGGCTCGCCTACCCGCGCCTGGACATCACCACCCACCTGCGGGTGGTGGGCGGCTGGCACGCCGCCGTGGCGGGCGCGGGCGCGGCGTTCAAGCCGTTCGCGCAGAGCCTGTACGTGGACCTGGCCGAGCAGGAGGACCTGCCGCCGCGCCCCATCCACCTCGGCTTCCGCTGCGGCGCCCGGTGGCTGGTCGACTACCTGGAGGTGCTGCGCGAGGCGGGGGTGAACCACGTCGGGCTGAACTTCAAGTTCAGCCGCCGCCCGGTGGCCGACGTGCTCGCGGAGTTGGGCGCACACGTCAGCGCCCACTTCCCGCCGCACACCACGGCCCTCGCGCCGCAGGACTGACCAGACCCGACGACCTCGACGCGCGGCCGCCGCCGCTCCGACGGGCGGACGGCGGCGGCCGCGCGCCCCAACCCCTCCCCCCGAAGGGAACGACCGGGGGAACACCGATCAGGACGATCCGACGCACGAGACCGCGCTCACCCGAACCGATCGACCCTCCCGACCGACCGACAGGGGCACGGCCTTCCGCCAGGACTCGACGTCCGGGAGCCGAACGTGCCCACCCGCCGGTCGGTCGCCCACCAGGAGTGCGCCGCACGGCCCACTCCCAGAACTGATCAGGAGCCATCGTGACCGGTACCATCACCGCTCCCACCAACGCCGACGAAGCCCACTTACCGGTTCCCCCGGACGGGCAGCACCGCCGCATCGCGAACATGCGGCACCTGATCCACCGCTACCTCGACCAGGTGATCGACAGCGGCACGTCGCTGCTGGGCGACTTCACCAAGCGGCTGGAGGCACAGCTCGGCGAGCGCTGGGGCGGGCACGCGGTGGCCACGTCGTCGGGCACCGAGTCGCTGCACTTCTCGTTGCGCATCGCGGGGATCGGGCCGGGCGACGAGGTGATCGTCCCGGACATGACGTTCGTGTCCACGGCGTTCGCGGTCAACGCCGCGCACGCCACGCCCGTGTTCGTCGACGTCGAGCCGGACACCTGGCTCATCTCGCCGGAGGCGATCCGCAGGGCCATCACCCCGCGCACCAAGGCGATCATCCCGGTGCACCTGTACGGCCAGGTCGCCGAGATGGACGAGATCATGGCCATCGCGGAGGAGCACGGCCTGGTCGTCATCGAGGACTGCGCCCAGGCCCACGACGCCACCTACAAGGGCCGGCCGGCCGGCTCGTTCGGCGACTTCGGCTGCTTCTCGATGTGGGTGGGCAAGAACGTCGGCGGCCTGGACGACGGCGGGTTCGTCACCGTCAAGGACGAGCGGAACCTCAAGGCCATGCAGCGCATGCACAACCTGGGCCGCGACCGCACGATCCGCTACCTGCACCACAGCTGGGGCAGCCGGGCCCGCCTGAGCGAGCTGAACGCCGCGGTGCTGTCGCACCAGATCTCCATGCTGCCCGAGTGGAACGAGCAGCGCCGGATGATCGCCGGCTCGTACGACAAGGCGTTCGCGGGCCTGCCGCTGTCCACGCCCACCGTCCTGCCGGACCGCGAGCACGTGTTCTACAAGTACACGGTCCACACCGAGCACGCGGCCGAGCTGGAACTGCACCTGAAGAACCGCGGGATCTCCACCGAGCGCATCTACCCCTACCTCCTGTCCGAGCAACCGGCGTTCGCCGACCTGCCGCACCGGGTCGAGCCGACCCCCGTCGCGCGGGCGAACAACGGCAAGCTGCTCTGCCTGCCGATGTACCCCGAGCTGTCCTACGCCGAGCAGCAGGCGGTCATCGCCGGCGTCACGTCCTTCTACGCGGGCCACGCCTGACCCGGGGTCGGTGGGACGTCCGGCGGGCGCCGTTCGCGGGACGTCCCACCCCCTTCGGAACCACGAAAGCCTTGCCACGCCGCGCTGGTAGACTCGGTCGTCGGATTCACTGCGGCTGTTTCCGGACCGGCGAAGGGCGAACCGTGGTCAACCACCTGTCCCGACGGTTGGCTCCCGACGCGCTGTGGCGGATCGTGCAACCCCTCGCCCCGCCCGCCGGCGTGCGCACCCAGGGCGGCGGGCGCGGGTGCATCGACGACCGCCAGATCCTCGCGGCGATCATCTTCGTGGTCACCGGCGAGTGCTCGTGGCGGCAGCTGCCCCCGCTGTTCGGCGTCAAGGTCTCGACCGTGCACCGGCGCTTCCGGGAGTGGACGCGGATCGGCCTGTGGGAGAAGGTCGACGAGAGCATCGCCGACCTCGACGACCCGGACCTGGCGGCGTGGTGGGGCACCGTCCGCGAGCTGCTGACCGCGCGGATCTCGGCCGGCGCGACGGACTGCCTGCTCGACCACAACGGCGCCGGGGAGCAGCTCTACTCCTCCGCGGGGTGACCACCGGGGTGACCGCCGCCCCGGCTCAGTCCGGCAGGTCCAGCAGACCTCGGTCGAACGCGGTGGCCACCGCCTCGGCCCGCCGGCTCGCGCCCAGCTTCGCCATGATCCGGCTCAGGTGCACGCTGACCGTCTTCTCCGAGATGTACAGCTCCTCGCCGACCTGCCGGTTGGTGCGGCCCTGCGCGACCAGCTCCAGCACCGACCGCTCCCGCGGCGTGAACGGGTCCACCCGGTCGCGCGGCCCGGCGTCCCGCAACGCCACCCTGGCCCGCCGGGCGACCAGGTCCAGCGCGTCGCGCAACGGCGCCGCGCCCAG
>NZ_JBHTLK010000188.1:0-14328 GCF_042678885.1 Saccharothrix hoggarensis | reverse complement strand
CGCCTGACCCGCGCCGGCGCCGCGGCCCTGGGCCTGGACGTCGTCGCCGCCTGATCCGGCCACCGGCCCGGCCGCGCGGTCGCCGCCGACGACGCGTACCCCGAGGTCAGGCGTGCACGCCCGCCTGGTACTTCGGCACCCGCACGCTGATCTTCGTGCCGAGCCCCTGCGCCGTCTCCACCACCAGGCCGTAGTCGTCGCCGTAGCACCGCCGGAGGCGCTCGTCGATGTTCCCCAGCCCGATCCCGGCCGTCTCACCGACCTGACCGGCCAGGGTGCGGCGGAGGGCTTCCGGGTCCATGCCGATCCCGTCGTCCTCGATGGTGATGTGCGCTTCCGCGCCCGCGTCGGCCGCCAGGATCGAGATGTGCCCCGGCCCGACCTTGCCCTCCATGCCGTGCCGCACCGCGTTCTCCACCAGCGGTTGCAGGCAGAGGAACGGCACGGTCACCGGCAGCACCTCGGGCGCGATCTGCAACGTCACCTTGAGCCGCTCGCCGAACCGGGCCCGTTCCAGCGCCAGGTACTGGTCGATCGACTTCAGCTCCTCCGACAGCGTGGTGAAGTCGCCCGCCCGGCGGAACGAGTAGCGGGTGAAGTCGGCGAAGTCCAGCAACAGGGTGCGAGCGCGCTCGGGGTCCGTGCGCACGTACGACGCGATGGCGGACAGCGAGTTGTAGATGAAGTGGGGCGAGATCTGCGCCCGCAGCGCCCGCACCTCCGCCTCCACCAGTCGGGTCCGCGACCGGTCCAGCTCGGCCAGTTCCAGCTGGCCGGACGCCCACCGCGCCACCTCGTTCGTCGCCCGCACCAACCCGGCCGACGCCTCCCGGCTGTACGCGGCGAGCACGCCGACGACCCGGCCCTCCACGGTCAGCGGCGCGAGGACGGCCGTGTGCACCGGGCAGTCCGGCTCGGAGCAGGTGATGTCGAACGCCCGCGTGCGGCCGGTGTCGAACACGTCCGCGGCCAGGCCCATCGCCTCCGCCGCGTGGTGCTCGCCGTCGCCCTCCCACGCCACGACCTCGGTCTCGTCGGTCAGCGCGAGCGCGGGCGTGCCCAGCAGCGTGCGCAGGTGCTTCGCCGACTTCTTCGCCGCCTCGGGCACCAGCCCGGCGCGCAGCGGGGGAGCGGCGGACCACGCGGTGTGCAGCGTCTCGAACGTGATCCGCTGCTCGTGGGTGAGGAAGTCGTTGCGGGTGCGGGAGGTCCACCACAGCGTGATCACGACGGCGACCCCGACGAGCAGGATCGCGCCGACCGTCCACAGCGGCGCCGTCACAGCCGGTCCTGACTGCGCAGACCCAGGTTCTCCGGCGCGTGCAAGCGCACCATGACGTGGTTCACCCCCGGTGGCGCCTTGCGCGGCGTCAGGAGCGACACCACGTACATCACGACGAAACCCAGCGGCACGGTCCACGCGGCGGGCCGGGCCAGGAACACGTGGTACCACTCGCCGCGGCCGCCGGCGCTGATCGTCACGAGCCCCGCCACCAGCGCGGGCAGCCCGCCCGCCACCATGCCGGCGACCGCGCCGACCGTGGTGATGCGCGTGCTCCAGATGCCCAGCACCAGCAGCGGGCACAGCGACGACGCCGCCACCGCGAACGCCAGCCCCACCATGTCCGCCACCGGCACCTTGCCCACCAGCCACGTCATGCCCAGCGGCACCAGCACGGCCAGCACCGTCGACACCCGGAACCCGCGCACACCGCGGAACCGCAGCACGTCCCGGCTCAGCACGCCCGCCAGCGAGACCATCAGCCCGGACGAGGTGGACAGGAACGCGGCGAACGCGCCGCCGGCGACCAGCGCGCCCAGCAGCTGCCCGCCCAGCCCGTCGATCATCCGGCTCGGCAGCACCAGCACCACGGCGTCCGTGTCCCCGGTCATCAGCAGCTCGGGCGTGTAGAGCCGGCCGAGCGCGCCGTAGATCGGCGGCATCAGGTAGAACACGCCGAGCAGCCCCAGCACGATCAACGTGGTCCGCCGCGCCGCCCGGCCGTTCGGGTTGGTGTAGAACCGCACGATCACGTGCGGCAGCCCCATCGTCCCCAGGAACGTGGCGATGATCAGCGAGTACACCGCGTACAGCGGGAACCGCTCGCCGCCGCGCATCGGCAGCGCCCACACGTCGTTCGTGCTCGACGGGATCGACCGCACGTGCGGCACGGCCGCGCCCTCGGGGAACGTCAGCCGCGTCCCGGCGGCCACGGCGTGGTCGCCCGCGGTCAGCTCGCCGCCGCCGTCCACGCGCTGCCCGTCCACGACGCCCGAACCGGTGAACGGCGTGGGCCGGGTGACCTCGAAGCCGGTGTCGCTGTCGAAGCTCACCGTGGTCTGCTTCGGGAACTCGGGGAACTGCGGCCCGGTCAGGTCGCGCGCGCCGTGCGCGTGCCACGCCATGATCAGGAACACGACAGGCACCGCGATCGCGGTCAGCTTCAGCCAGTACTGGAAGGCCTGCACGAACGTGATGCTGCGCATCCCGCCGGAGATCACGTTCGTGGTGACGACCACCGCGACCACCAGCGCGCCCACCCAGTCCGGCGCGCCCGTCACGGTGTGCAGCGTCAGCCCGGCGCCCTGCAGCTGCGGCAACAGGTACAGCCACCCGATGCCCAGCGCGAACCCGCTCGCCACCGCGCGCACCGCGGGCGAGCCGAACCGGGCCTCGGCGAAGTCCGGCAGCGTGTACGCGCCGCTGCGCCGCAGGGGAGCGGCCACCAGGGCCAGGAGCACCAGGTAGCCCGCCGTGTAGCCGACCGGGAACCACAGCATGTCCGGCCCGTGCGCGAAGATCAGCCCGGCGATGCCGACGAACGACGCCGCCGACAGGTACTCGCCGCCGATGGCCGACGCGTTCCACCACGGCGACACGGTCCGCGAGGCGACGAAGAAGTCCGACGTCGTGCGCGAGATCCGCAGCCCGTACGTGCCCACCAGCATCGTGCCGACCGCCACGCCGAGCACGGCGATGATGCCGTACGTACTGGTCACGAACGCTCCACCAGCTCGGCGAACTCCCGCTCGCTGCGCTCGGCCTGCCGCACGTAGAACCAGCCGGCGAGCACGAACACGGGGAACACCAGCACGCCGAGCAGCAGCCACGGCAGCGGCAGGCCGAGGAGCCGCTGGGCGGCCACCGACGGCGCGAACGTGAACACCAGGGGCAGCGCCGCGACGCTCCCGCACACCACCGCGCACAGCAGCAGCCCGAGCCGCCGCTGCGTCCGGATCAGGGACCGCATGTAGACCGCGCCCAGCTCGCTCTGCTCGTCGATCTCCCGCGACGCCGGGTACGGCCGGGGCGCGCGCGTCGCGCGGGTGCGCGGGCTCGTCACCACCACGCGCTGGGCGTGCGGGCGCTGCGGCGACGTCACGACGGCTGCCGGTTGCGGCGCACCAGCAGCTGCCGCAACTGGCGGGCGTGCCGGCGGCTGACCGGCAGCACCGCGCCGCCGATGTTGACGCTCAGGTGGCCGTCCTCCAGCCGCAGCTCGTCGATGTGGCCGAGTGACACGAGGTGACTGCGGTGGATGCGGACGAACCCGGCGGACCGCCAGCGCTCCTCCAGCCCGTTCAACGCGGCGCGGACCAATCCGCTGCCGGTGGCGGTGTGCAGGCGGGCGTAATCGCCGTGCGCCTCGACGTACCGGATGTCGGCCAGCCGGATGAACCGGGTGATACCGCCGAGTTCCACCGGAATGACCTCGTCGCCCACGTCGGGCGCTTTCTCCGCGGGCGCGGCGCCGGCCGGTTCCGGCGATTTCGAATCGAGCACCTCGTGCACGATCCGGTGCACCGACTCGGCCAGGCGTTCCGCCCGGACCGGTTTGAGCAGGTAATCGAGCGCTTTCAATTCGAAGGCCTCGACCGCCGGTTCCTGGTGCGCGGTGACGAACACGATCCGCGGCGGCTGCGCGAACCGGGAGAGGACGCGGGCGAGGTCCAGCCCGTCCAGCCCCGGCATGCGGATGTCGAGGAACACGGCGTCGACCGGCTGACCGGCGTCCATGGCCCGGTGGAGCGTCCGCAACGCCTTGGTCGCGTCCGTGACCGCCTCGACGTGGGCGACGCGCGGGTCGGATCGCAGCAGGTAGACGAGGTCTTCCAGGGCGGGGGCCTCGTCGTCCACGGCGAGCACCCGCAGCGTGCGCTCAAGCGCCCCACGGCGCTCCGGGCCCTCGCAGAGGGGACAGGGAAGTCCTGAGGTCATGGAGTTCCAATGCGGTGTGGTCGGCGGCGTCGGCGATTAGACCACCGGACGCCTATCCTCGTCCCTCGGGGTGGCCAAGGGCAATGACCGGCGCGCTGCCTCCGCGTCACCGAGCGTCATCTCCAGTTCGAGGAACGCCTCCTGCGCCCGCCGCGCGGCCGTGGACACCGAGGCCGCGGCCGCGCTGCCGACCATCCGGCGGGTCGGCTCGCCCAACCCGCGCACCACCTCCGACCACTCGTCCGCCAGCCGCGCCAACTGCGTGAGCGCGGAGACCAATTCGGCGGAAGTGCGGGGCTTGCCGTCCGCGATCCGCGCCAGCACGACGTGCGGATCGGAATCCATGGCATCCCCCGATGTGAGCCGCGGTTGTATCGAAACCCGATGCTCTCGTTCGGGGGCGGCCGGGTCAACGACCCGGACGAGTGGTCTCGATTGGTGCGGAACTCGAAACGCCACGGACACATTCCCGCTGCTCGCGAAACCACCCGAACGGGAACGCGGGCGTGATCGCGGGTCGCCGCGGGCGTGCGGTCAGGTCACCTCGTCCAGCGCCGCGGCGGCCATGCGCTCGAAGTCCCCGAACCCGCTGCGCGCCGCCAGGTCGCGGCCCACGCGGGCGTGGCGGAGGGCTTCCGCGCGACGCCCGTCGGCCGCCAGCGCGCGGACCAGGTGGACGTGGGAGCGGGCCAGGCCGTAGCGGTAGTCGGCGGAGGTGGCCAGTTCCAGCGCCCGCAGGTGGGCGGCGACGGCGCGGGCCGGTTTGCCGAGGTGGCGCAGGACCAGGCCGAGCGCGTTGTGGATCTCGGACTCGATCCGCGGGCTGCCGCCCAGCTCCTGCACCAGCGCCAACGCCCGCTGCGCCGTCCGCAGCGCCTCGGCGTGCTCGCCGCCCAGGCACAGCGCCGCCGCCAGGTGGGCCATCGCCTCCGCCCGCGCGTGCCGCGCCCCCGTCCGGTACCACGAGGCGAGCGCGTGGCGCAGCAGCTCGACCGCTCGCGCGTAGTCCCCGGCCGCCGTGTGGCAGCGGGCGAGCAGCCCGGCGCACGTGGCCTCCATGTTCACCCCGTCGGCGGCGCGCGCCAGCTCCAGGCCCTCGGACAGCAGCGACTCGGCCACCACGCGCTCGCCGCGCATCAGCCGCAACGCGCCCAGCCCGGCCAGCGCGCCGATCCGCACGTGCGGCCCGGCCCACTCCTCGCCGCTCAACCCCATCAGCCGCTCGAACGAGGCGAACGCCGCCGGGAACTCGCCCAGCTCCAGGTGCACCACCCCGTTCAGCCCGGCGTGCATCCACACCGTCCGCCCGGTCGGCCGCGCCGACCCCAGGTACCGCTGCGCCACCCGCAGGTTGCCCAGGTTCCGGTGCTCGGCCGCCAGCCACACCAGCATCAACGTCTCGGCGTCGTGGTCGCCGGCGGCCCGGCTGGCGCCCAGCGCGGCGTCGATGGCGTGCACGAACTCGACGTGGTGGCCGTGCGACCCGAAGTACCCGCCGACCGCGTCGATCAGCCGCCACGCCAGCGGCAGCGGGCCGTGCGCGGCGCAGTGCTCGGTCGCCGCCAGCACGCTGGGACGTTCCGCGTCCAGCCACGCCCTGGCCACCTCCGGCGTCATCCGGGGCGGGCCGGACACGCCCAGCTCCGGGTACAGCACGTCGCCGACCTCGATCGCCGTGCGCAGGTACCACTCGAACAGCCGCCGCCGCGCCGCCTCCAGGTCCTCGCCCGCCGCCGCCGCGCGGTCCGCCGCGTAGTCGTGCAGCAGGTCGTGCAGCGCGAACCGGTCCGCCCCGACGCGCTGCACGAGGTGCGCCGACGCCAGGTCCTCCAGCAGCCCGCGCGCCACGTCCTCCGACGCGTCCAGCAGCGCCGCCGCCCCGAACACGCTGAAGTCCGGCCCCGGCAGCAGCCCGGTCAGCCGGAACAGCCGCGCCGCGTCCGGCGGGAGCGCCGCGTACGACAGGTCGAACGCCCGCCGCACCGCCGCCGTGTCGTCGTTGTCCACCGCCAGCGCGGCCAGCCGGTCGCCGCCGCGCAGCTCCTCCACGTACGACGCGACGTCCACGTGCGACGAGCCGACCAGGTTGCCCAGGGCGATCCGCAGCGCCAGCGGCAGGTAGCCGCACAGCCGGGCCAGCTCGCCGACCGCGTCGAACTGCGCCACCGCCGCCTCCGGCCCGAGCGACCGCGCCAGCAGCTTCCACGCCTCGTCGCCGCGCAGCACGTCCAGCCGCACGGACGTGGCGCGCAGCCGCAGCTCGTTGCGGCTGGTGACGACCACCGAGCAGCCGGGGTCGCCGGGCAGCAGCGGCCGCACCTGCTCGACCGACGCCGCGTTGTCCAGCGTGATCAGCACCCGCTTGCCGCGCAGCCGGGCCCGGTAGCCGCGGACCAGCTCGTCCTCGTCCACCGGGATGTGGTCCGACCGCACGCCCATCGCCCGCAGGAACCGCGCCAGCACCGCCGACGTGGACAGCGGCGGCGACGTGGCGTGCCCGCGCAGGTTGACGTACAGCTGGCCGTCCGGGTACCGGTCGCGCACCGCGTGGCACGCCGAGATCGCGAACGCCGTCTTGCCCACCCCCGGCGGCCCGCACACCACCACGGTCGCCGCGCCGCGCGACAACATCCCCGTCACGCGGGCCAACTCCGCGCCGCGGCCCACGAAGTTGCCCACCGGCGCGGGCAGCTGCGAGACCGGCGCCCACGTGCTCGCCGCCGGCTGGTGCAGCGCCGGGTCGCCGGTGAGGATCGCGTGGTGCACCGCGCGCAGCGAGTCGCTCGGGTCCACGCCCAGCTCGCGCGCCAGCGCCGTCGACGCCTGCCGGTACGCGTCGAGCGCGTCGGCCTGCCGGTCCGCCCGGTACAGCGCCACCATGAGCTGCGACCAGAACCGCTCGCGCAGCGGGTGCTGCGAGGTCAGCCGGCGCAGGTCGGCGATCACCTCGTCGCACCGGCCGAGCCGCAGCTTCACGTCCACGAGCTCGGAGACCACCCGCAACCGCTGCTCGGCGAGGTTCGGCACCTCGGTCTCGTGCAGCGACTCGGACGGCACGTCGGCCAGCGGCGGGCCGTGCCAGCAGTCCAGCGCCCGCTCGTACACCGGGCACGCGGCGGCGAAGTCCTCGGCGGCGACCAGCGCCGCGGCCTCGTCGGCCAGCGCCTCGAACCGGTGCAGGTCCAGCGCGCCGGGCGGCAGGTCGATCCGGTAGCCGGTCGGCGTGGTGTGGATGAGCTGCGGCTCGCCCAGCGCGCGCCGCAACCGCATCACGTACACGGGCAGCGTCTGCGCGGCGCGGTCCGGCGGCGCGTCGCCCCACACCCGGCGGATCAGGTCGCTCGTCGGCACGGAGCGGTTCGCGCCCAGCAGCAGGGTCGCCAGGACGATGCGGTGCTTGGCGGCGGTGACCGGGACCGAGCGGCCGTCCCGGCGGACCACGAGAGACCCCAGCACGCCGAACTCGTCCTGAGACAGGGTCAACCGCCTCCGTTCTGTCCCGACCAGTGCCATGCTCGTACGCCGGGTACCCGGCGGAGTACCACCGGATGGACTCCAGGCACGTCAGAGCCGGCCGACTTCGGTGATCCGCACGGCGGCCGTGCCGATCTCGTCCGACTCGGCCAGGTCGACCTCGGCGGTGAAGCCCCAGTCGTGGTCCTTCGCCGGGTCGTCGAGGACCTGCCGCACCCGCCACAGCCCCGGTTCCTGCGTGATCACGAGCAGCGCCGGGCCGCGCGCGTCCGGGCCCATGCCGATCTCGTCGTGCTCCTCGAAGTACGGCTCCAGCGCGTCCTGCCACTCCTCGGCGGTCCAGCCGGCGTCGCCGTCCAGCTGTCCCAGCTCGTAGTAGTCGCGCCGGGCCGCCAGCTCCACGCGCCGGAACAGCGCGTTGCGCACCAGCACCCGGAACGCGCGGACGTTTCCGGTGACCGCGGGCGGGCTGTCGCCCAGGGACGCGTCCACGGCCTCCTCGGTGGGGTTGCGCAGCTTCTCCCACTCGTCGAGCAGGCTGGAGTCGACCTGGCGGACCAGCTCGCCCAGCCACTCCTGCAGGTCGCTCAGCTCCTCGGTCTTCGCGTCCTCGGGCACGGTCTGCCGCAACGCCTTGTACGCGTCGGCCAGGTACCGCAGCACCAGGCCCTCCGACCGCGCCAGCTGGTAGTACGAGACGTACTCGGTGAACGTCATGGCGCGCTCGAACATGTCCCGCACCACGGACTTCGGCGACAGGTGGTGGTCGGCGACCCACGGGTGCCCGCGCCGGTACGTGGTGAACGCGGCCTCCAGCAGCTCGGCGAGCGGCTTCGGGTACGTCACCTCGTCCAGCAGCTCCATCCGCTGGTCGTACTCGATGCCCTCGGACTTCATCGCGCCGATGGCCTCGCCGCGCGCCTTGTGCTCCTGCGCGGACAGCACCTGGCGCGGGTCGTCCAAAGTGGACTCCACGACCGACAGCACGTCCAGCGGGTACGACGGCGACTCGCGGTCCAGCAGCTCGATCGCGGCCAGCGCGAACGGCGACAGCGGCTGGTTCAGCGCGAAGTTCACCTGGAGGTCCACGGTGAGCCGGATGTCGTCGCCCTGCCGCTCCACCACGCCCGCCGCCAGCAGGCCCCGGTACATCTGGATGGCCCGCAGGATGTGCCGGCGCTGCGCGGGGCGCTCCTCGTGGTTGTCCTCCAGCAGGTGCCGCATGGCGGCGAACGCGTTGCCCGGCCGGCCGATCACGTTCAGCAGCATGGCGTGGCTTACCTGGAAGCTCGACGTCAGCGGCTCCGGCTCGGCGTTCTTCAGCCGCTCGAACGTCTGGTCGCTCCACGACACGAAACCCTCGGGCGCCTTCTTGCGCACCACCTTGCGCCGCTTCTTCGGGTCGTCGCCCGCCTTGGCCAGCGCCTTCTCGTTCTCCACCACGTGGTCCGGCGCCTGCACCACGACCGTGCCGACGGTGTCGTAGCCCGCGCGGCCCGCCCGTCCGGCGATCTGGTGGAACTCGCGCGCCTTCAGGTGGCGGGTGCGCTGCCCGTCGTACTTCGACAGCGCGGTGAACACGACCGTGCGGATCGGCACGTTGATGCCCACGCCGAGCGTGTCCGTGCCGCAGATGACCTTCAGCAGGCCGGCCTGCGCCAGCTGCTCCACCAGCCGCCGGTACTTCGGCAGCATGCCCGCGTGGTGCACCCCGATGCCGTGCCGCACCAGCCGGGACAGGGTCTTGCCGAACCCCGACGTGAAGCGGAAGCGCCCGATCATGGCCGCGATGGCGTCCTTCTCGGCGCGGGTGGCGACGTTCACGCTCATCAGCGACTGGGCGCGTTCCAGCGCCGACGCCTGGGTGAAGTGGACGACGTAGACCGGCGCCTCGCGGCCGTGCAGCAGCTCTTCGATCGTCTCGTGCAGCGGTGTGGTGACGTACTGGAAGTTCAGCGGCACCGGGCGTTCGGCGGAGCGCACCACGCTCGTCGTGCGGCCGGTGCGGCGGGTCAGGTCCTTCTCGAAGAACGTGACGTCGCCGAGCGTCGCCGACATGAGCAGGAACTGCGCCTGCGGCAGCTCGATCAGCGGCACCTGCCACGCCCAGCCGCGGTCGGGCTCCGAGTAGAAGTGGAACTCGTCCATGACGACCTGGCCGACGTCGGCCCGCGTGCCGTCGCGCAACGCGATGTTGGCCAGGATCTCGGCCGTGCAGCAGATGATCGGCGCGGTCTCGTTGACGCTCGCGTCGCCGGTCATCATGCCGACGTTCTCGGCGCCGAACGTCTCGATCAGGGCGAAGAACTTCTCCGACACCAGGGCCTTGATGGGCGCGGTGTAGAAGGTCCTCTTGCCGTCCGCCATCGCGGCGAAGTGGGCGCCGATGGCGACCAGGCTCTTGCCCGAGCCGGTGGGCGTGCTGAGGATGACGTTCGAGCCGGAGACGATCTCGATCAACGCCTCCTGCTGCGCCGGGTACAGCGACAGCCCCCGCTCCTGCGCCCACTCGGCGAAGGTGTCGAAGAGGAGGTCGGGATCGGGGGAAGCCGGCAACCGGTCGGTGAGAGTCATCGCAGGCAGAGCATAGTGGTAACGCGGAGTGAGCCCCGCTCGCCCAGGTCAGGCCGGTCCGGGTGGGCCGGCGCGCCGCCGGCACGTGGAGGACCCCCGGTCGGCGCGACGCCGGGCCGTGCCGCCAACAGGGTGAAGATCACTCAACTGCACCTCTTTCGTTGTTGCAGGGAGCTGGCCACAACGGATGCTGGGCAACTAGCGTGGGCCCCGTGTCCGATCCGGTTGCAATGCACATGAGCGACGGCCTGCTGAACGCGCCGACCTCGCTGCTGTTCGTGGCGGTCGCGGTGGCGGGGGTGGGCGTCGCGCTGGCCAAGGCCCGCGGCGACCTCGACGACAGGACCGCCCCGATGGCGGGGCTCGTCGCCGCGTTCGTGTTCGCCACCCAGATGCTCAACTTCCCGGTGCTGCCCGGCGTGAGCGGGCACCTGCTGGGCGGCGCCCTGGCCGCCATCCTGGTCGGACCGTGGGTCGGCGCGCTGTGCGTGACGATCGTGCTGGTCGTCCAGTCACTCTTCTTCGCCGACGGCGGCGTCACCGCGCTCGGCGCGAACGTCACCAACATGGCCCTGATCGGCACGGCGGTCGGCTACCTGACGGCGCTGGCGCTGCGGCGGCTCGCCACCCGCGGCAAGGGCGGGTTGGCCGCCGTCGCGTTCGTGTCGGCCCTGGTGAACACGGTGCTGGCGTCGTTCGGCTTCGTGCTGGAGTACGCGATCGGCGGCCAGGGCGGCGTGGCGTTCGGCACGGTCGCCGCCGCGGTGCTCGGCGTCCACGTGCTGATCGGCGTCGGCGAGGGCGTGATCACCGCGGTCACCGTGACGGCGGTCGCGTCGGCCCGGCCGGACCTGGTGTACCTGCTGCGCGGCGTGCCGCAGAAGCTGGAGCTGAAGGCGTGAAGCGCTTCTTCCTGGGGTTCGCGGTGGTCAGCCTGGTGCTGGCGGGCGTCTTCTCCTACTTCGCCGACTCGGACCCGGACGGGCTCGACCACGTCACCGAGCAGCACGGCATCGCCGAGCACGCGCAGGACCACCCGTTGGGCGGGTGGCCGCTGGCGGACTACGCGGTGGCGGGCGACGACCGGTTCACCGGCGTCGCGGGCGTGCTGGGCGTCGTGCTCACGCTGGTCGTCGCGGGCGGGTTGTTCCGGCTGCTGCGCAAGCGGCCCGTCGAGGCGGACGCGAAGGCCGGCCCGCCCGACGCGACGTGAGCGCGGGCCACGGCTTCCTGCACCGGCCGGGCGACTCGCCGGTGCACCGCCTCGCGCCGCAGACCAAGATCGTCGCCACGGTGGTGGCGGTGCTCTGCGTGGTGGCCACGCCGCGCGAGGCGTTCTGGGCGTTCGGCGCGTACCTGCTCGCGCTCACGGCGGTGTGGGCGGTCGCCCGCGTCCCGGTGCGGTGGTTCGCCGCGCGGTCCGTGATCGAGGCGCCGTTCGTGCTGCTGGCCCTGGTGCTGCCGTTCACCGGCGGCGGGGACCGGGTCGACGTGCTGGGCGTGTCCGTCTCCGAGGAGGGCGCCCTGGCCGGGTGGAACATCCTGGCCAAGGGCACGCTCGGCCTGCTCACGTCCCTGACGCTCGCCGCCACCACGGCCCCGCAGGACCTCCTGCTCGGCCTGCAGCGGCTGCGCATGCCGTCGGTGCTGGTCACCATCGCCACCTTGATGCTGCGCTACGCCGAGGTGATCGTCGGCGAGGCCAGGCGGATGCGGGTGGCGCGGATCTCCCGCGGCGACGACCCGCGGTTCCTCTGGCAGGCCGGCGCGACGGCCCGCGGCATCGGCAGCCTGTTCATCCGCTCCTACGAACGCGGTGAGAGGGTGCACCTGGCGATGGTGTCGCGCGGCTGGACGGGCCGGATGCCCGACGGGACCGGGGGGAGTGCGGTGGTCGAGCCACAGCGGACCGCGCCCGCGCTCGTGGTGGAGCGGCTGGCGTTCGCGTACCCGGACGGCCACCAGGCCCTCTTCGGCATCGACCTGACGGTGCGGCGCGGGGAGCGCGTCGCCGTCCTCGGCCCCAACGGCGCGGGCAAGACGACGTTCGCGCTGCACCTCAACGGTGTGCTGGGCGGTGGCTCGGGCCGGGTGGAGGTGGCCGGGCTGCCGGTGGAGAAGGCGAACCTGAAGGAGATACGCCGCCGCGTCGGCGTGGTCTTCCAGGATCCCGACGACCAGCTGTTCCTGCCCACGGCGCGGCAGGACGTGGCGTTCGGCCCCGCGAACTTCGGCCTGCGCGGCGCGGAGCTGGACGAGCGGGTGGACCGGGCGCTGGCCGCGGTCGGCATGGCCGGGTTCGCCGACCGGTCGCCGCTGCACCTGTCGGGCGGGCAGCGCCGGCGGGTCGCGCTGGCCACCGTGCTGGCCTGCGACCCCGAGATCCTCGTGCTCGACGAGCCCTCGGCGAACCTGGAACCGGTGGCCCGCCGAGAGCTGGCCGAAGTGCTGCTGGCGCTGGACCGCACCATGCTCATGGTCACCCACGACCTGCCCTACGCCTTGCAGCTGTGCCCGCGCAGCGTGCTGATCGACGGCGGTGTCGTGGTGGCGGACGGACCGACGCGGGAGCTCCTGGCCGACACCGGGCTGCTGGCCCGGCACCGGCTGGAGCTCCCGTTCGGCTTCCGCCTCGACTGAGCTGGTCCTGCGGCTAACCCCTGGTCACGGGCTGGTGCAGGTGACCGTGGGCAGCGAGTTGGCGCCGGAGTAGGTGGCCGTGAAGCCGAACTTCACCGACTGCTCGACGCCCACCGTGCCGTTCCACGCCGCGTTCTTGACGATCACCTGAGAGCCGGAGCCGGACTTGACGCCGCTCCACAGGCTGTTGATCGTCTGGTTGCCGGCCCACGTCCAGTTCGCGGTCCAGCCGTTGTACGGGCTCTTGCTGTGGTTCATGATCTCGACCTCGGCCTGGAAGCCGCCCGACCACGCACTGGTGATCTTGTAGATCGCCATGCAGTTCGCGTCGCCCGGGGTGGTCGGGGTCGTGGTGGTCGTGCTGGTCGGGGTCGTCGACGTGGTGCTGGTGGTGGTCGACGTGGTGGTCGTCGTGGTCGTCGTGGTGGTGGTCGTGTTGCCACCGCGACCGACGCCCGTGACCTCGCCCCGGCCGCCGTCGAACACGACGTCGGAGCAGTTGTAGAACGTCTCCGCGCTGTCCGAGCGGGTCCACACCGAGTAGATGATGTGGCGGCCCGACTTGCCCGTCGGCAGGTTCGCGTTCCAGTAGTACTGGCCCTCGACCGTGCCGACCGCGCCGCTGTTCGGCGGGTTGGTCACGCTGTGGAACGGCGTGCTCTCCAGGTCGCTCCACGCCAGCGGACGGGTCGGGCTCCAGCTGTCCTTGGTCACGTACAGGTGGAACGTGCCCGGGTGGGCGGCCCACTTGTTGTAGGAGAACCCGAAGCTCGCCCCGGCGGTCAGGTGGGTCACCGGGTAGTCGTCACGGGCGATGTCGAACCCGGAGAAGGTCGGGTTGCCGCCGCTGCACAGCTTGCCGTCCGGGATGAACCCGGTGGTGCGACCGGCGCCGTCGGACCTCAGCACGCCGAACCAGTTGTAGAGGGCGTTGGTCCCACCCGCCGTCACCGCCGCGTTGCACGCGGGGTTGATCGGCTGGATGTTGCCCTGCGGGGTCAGTCCGTCCTGCCAGCACAGGAAGGTCCGGCTGCCCGGCTTCATCATGGCGCCGTGTGCGGACGCCGTGGTCGGGCTGATCACGTTCACGAGCGTCGCGATCAGCAGGCCGGCCACACCGGCCGCGGCCAGCGCGATCCATCGTCGGGCCGTCACGTCGTTCACCTCCTCGTTGAGGTTCTGGGAGCGCTCCCAGGAACGGTGTGACTGTAGCCGCGCCCGCGTCGGTCTGTGAATGGGCCGTTACGCAGTGCGTCCATAGGGCGCAACGCCTTCGGCCCTACGGACGCGGTCGCCTACACCCGGACGCGGGCCGGCCGCCTGCGGAGGTTCCGGGTCCGCGCTGGTCCGTGCGGGTGCGCCGGACCGTGTGAGGGGGAGGGGCCGTGCGGGTGGCCGGCGGGCGGCGCCGGCTGGTGCGG
>NZ_JBHTLK010000187.1:0-14437 GCF_042678885.1 Saccharothrix hoggarensis | reverse complement strand
CCCGGCGGGTCCGGGGGCGCGACGCCCGCGGCCCTTCAGCCGAGGCCGGAGACCCGCAGCGCGGCGTCCAGCCGGTGGGCGCACCGGTCACGGGAGCGTTCCGCGCCGTGCGCCCGCGCCCGGTCCAGTTCGGCCGGGTCGTCCAGCAGCCGCCGCGTGCCCTCGCGGACCGGGCGCAGCTCCTCGATTACCGCCTCGGCGGTGACCTCCTTCAGCTCGGCGTACCCCTGCACCGTGCCCGCCAGCTCCTTCGGGTCCTTGCCGGTGCACGCGGCCAGGATCTCCAGCAGGTTCGCCACGCCCGGCTGCTCGTCCGGCGCGTAGCGGACCTCGGCGCGGTCGTCGGTCACGGCGCGCTGGATCTTGCGGCGCACCAGGTCCGGCGGGTCGAGGACGAACACCGTGCCCGCCGCGTCCTGCGCGCTCTTGGCCATCTTGCGGGTCGGGTCGGCCAGGTCGCGGACCCGCGCGGCGGTCGGCGGGACCACGGCGCGCGGCACCGTGAAGACCTCGCCGTACGTGCCGTTGAACCGCCGCGCGAGCACCCGCGCCAGCTCGACGTGCTGCAGCTGGTCGTCGCCGA
This sequence comes from Saccharothrix hoggarensis, assembly GCF_042678885.1. Classification (GTDB taxonomy): domain Bacteria; phylum Actinomycetota; class Actinomycetes; order Mycobacteriales; family Pseudonocardiaceae; genus Actinosynnema; species Actinosynnema hoggarensis. Next base: position 13,854 of record NZ_JBHTLK010000187.1, on the reverse strand, counting down.
CCGGCACCTCGTTCGCGCCCTGCAGGAGGATGTCGGCGGCCATCAGCACCGGGTAGGTGAGCAGGCTCAGCCGCACCGACGACCGGCCCTCGGACTTCTCCTTGAACTGGATCATCCGCGCGGCCTCGCCGTACGTGCAGGTGCACTCCAGCACCCAGGTCAGCGCGCCCAGCTCGCGGACCAGGTCGGACTGCACGGCCACCGACCTCGGGTCGACGCCGGCGGCGATGAGCACGGCCAGCTGCTCGCGGGTCAGCGATCGCAGCCGCGACGCGTTGTGCGACGACGTCATCGCGTGCAGGTCGCTGATGAAGTAGACGTCCTCGTCGGTGCCCTCGGCGGCCCACCGCCGGACGGCGCCGAGGTAGTTGCCCAGCTGGACGTGGCCGGACGGGGTGATCGCGGACAACCTGATCACGGGGTGATCCCTTCGGGGTTGCGCCCGCCCGGACCCGTCCCCCGAAAAGCACGAAGGCCGCCCCGGCGGGCGGCCTGCGTTCGTCTGAGCGCGCAGTTCTCAGGGCCGCCTGAAGGCGGACCACCAGAACGTGTGAAGAGTGCGCACGCCGCGATCGTAGCGGGTCGGAGGCGCGCCGGAGGTCTACATTCCTTGCATGTACGTCGTGCTGCTGGAGTACACCGCACCGCTGGACGAGGTCGACTACTCACTCCCGGACCACGTGGAGTGGCTGAAGGCGCAGTACGAGGCCGGGCACTTCCTGGCCTCGGGCCGGCAGGTGCCCCGCGTGGGCGGGGTGATCATCGCCCGCCCGATGGCGCGCGGGACGCTGGACGCGCTGCTCGCCACCGACCCGTTCGCGGTCCGCAAGCTGGCGAAGTACCAGGTGGTGGAGTTCCAGGCCACCCGGACGGCGCCGGAGCTGGCCCGAGTGAACGAAGCGGTGATGGGTTAGCCGCGGAGCGGACCCCGGCTCCACCCGGCGCGGGCCGGGCGGCGGGTGCCCCACGGCCCGGAGCAAGCCCCCGCTCCACGGCCTGACCCACGTGCCGCCGTGACTGACCCCGTGCTCCACGGTTCGTCCCACGCGCCCCCCGGCCGGCCCCCCGTGGCCCTCGCCTCGCGCACGTGCCGCCGGACTGGCCCTCTTGCCCGACCGTGGACAACGGCGCTGGTCAGGACCGCGTCTTGTCCTTCCCGTCCTTCTTCCGCTCCTGCTTGGCGGCCTTCTTCGCCGCCTTCTTCAGGGCCTTCTTCCGGGCCTTCAGCAGCACCACCACCGGGCAGCTCGAACAGCGCGGAGTGGAGCGGCAGCACTTCTTCTTCACCTTGACCTTGCCCACGCGGCGTGCTCCACTCATCCGGGTGTCCACAGAGTAGGTGAGGCTGACCTCACCTGCCGTAGGTGTGTGGTAAGGGTGACCCGCCCGGTAAGCTGTAGTCAGGCTGCGCGCGATCCATGTCCGGCGCCTGGCTTCCCTCGCACAGACAGCTCTAGGAGTTCCGCGTGCCCACGGCCACCGCGTCGATCAAGGAAACGCTGGTCCGCAACGACCTGCGCAACGTCGCGATCGTCGCGCACGTTGACCACGGCAAGACCACACTCGTCGACGCCATGCTCCGCCAGTCCGGCGCCTTCTCCGCACGAGCCGAGCTCGTCGACCGGGTCATGGACTCGGGCGAGCTGGAGCGCGAGAAGGGGATCACGATCCTCGCCAAGAACACCGCGGTCCGCCGCCACACGCCCGACGGCCCGGTCACGATCAACGTGGTCGACACCCCCGGCCACGCCGACTTCGGTGGTGAGGTCGAGCGCGGCCTGTCCATGGTCGACGGCGTCGTGCTGCTGGTGGACGCGTCCGAGGGCCCGCTCCCGCAGACCCGGTTCGTGCTGCGCAAGACGCTGGCGGCCGGCCTGCCGGTGATCCTGGTGGTGAACAAGGTCGACCGCCCCGACGCCCGGATCTCCGAGGTCGTCGAAGAGGCCCACGACCTGCTGCTCGACCTGGCCAGCGAGGTCGGCGCCGACGACTCGGTGCTGGACCTGCCGGTCGTCTACGCCTCGGCCCGCGCCGGCCGCGCGTCGCTGAACCAGCCCGAGGACGGCGGCCTGCCGGACGAGGAGAACCTCGACGTCCTGTTCGAGGTGCTGTTCAAGCACATCCCGGCCCCGCGCGGTGACGCCGACGCGCCGCTGCGCGCGCTGGTCACGAACCTCGACGCGTCGTCGTTCCTCGGCCGCATCGCGCTGTGCCGCATCGAGGCCGGCCGCATCCGCAAGGGCGAGACGGTGGCCTGGTGCCGCGAGGACGGCTCGATCCAGAAGGTGCGGATCACCGAGCTGCTGATCACCGAGGCGCTGGACCGCGTGCCCGCCGAGGAGGCCCGCGCCGGTGACCTGGTCGCCATCGCCGGCATCCCCGACATCACCATCGGCGACACCCTCGCCGACGTGGACAACCCGGAGCCGCTGCCGCGGATCACCGTGGACGAGCCCGCGATCTCGATGACGATCGGCGTCAACACCTCGCCGCTGGCCGGTCGCGGCGGCGGCACGAAGCTGACCGCCCGCGTGCTGAAGGCCCGGCTCGACTCGGAGCTGGTCGGCAACGTGTCGGTGCGCGTGCTGCCCACCGAGCGCCCCGACACCTGGGAGGTGCAGGGCCGCGGCGAGCTGGCGCTGGCCATCCTGGTCGAGCAGATGAAGCGCGAGGGCTTCGAGCTGACCGTCGGCAAGCCGCAGGTGGTCACCAAGACGATCGACGGCAAGCTGCACGAGCCGTTCGAGCGCCTGACCATCGACGCGCCGGAGGAGCACCTGGGCGCCATCACCCAGCTCCTCGCCAACCGCAAGGGCCGGATGGAGAACATGTCCGGCCACGGCTCCGGCCGGATCAAGCTCGACTACGTCGTGCCGTCGCGCGGCCTCATCGGCTTCCGCACCGAGTTCCTGACCGAGACCCGCGGCACCGGCATCGCCAACGCGGTGTCCGAGGGCTACGGCCCGTGGGCCGGCGAGATCCGGACCAGGCACAACGGCTCGCTGGTCGCCGACCGGTCCGGCTCGATCACCGCCTACGCGATGATCCAGCTGGCCGACCGCGGCACGTTCTTCGTCGAGCCGGGCGCGGACGCGTACGAGGGCATGGTCGTGGGCGAGAACCCGCGCGCCGAGGACCTCGACGTCAACGTCTGCCGCGAGAAGAAGCTGACGAACATGCGCACGTCGACCGCCGACGTCATGGAGACGCTGGCCCGGCCGCGCAAGCTGTCGCTGGAGGAGGCGCTGGAGTTCTGCGCCGCCGACGAGTGCGTCGAGGTCGCGCCGGACGTCGTCCGGGTCCGGAAGGTCATCCTGGACGCCAACCAGCGCGGTCGCGAGCGCAACCGCAACAAGCTGCGCGGCTGATCGACCGCTCCTTGTATACGGGGTCTGCTGACGGGCACCTCGGGCTTCGGCCCGGGGTGCCCGTTCCCGTACCGGGGCGTCGCAGGTCACGCGCCCCATCCGGGTACCTGGGCGTCGACCGCCGCCGTCGTCTGGCACGCTCGTGCTCATGGGGACGCGGAAGGTTCTAGCGGTGGTGGCTGCCCTCGTGCTGTCGGGCTGCACGGCGACACCGCCGCCACCCCTGGTGCCGTCGACGCCGGGGATGACCGTCGTGCCCAAGGAGAAGGTCAACGAGGTCGTCGTCGGCATGGACGACATCAAGGGCGGCTACAACCCGCACACCCTCGCCGGCCAGAGCACCGTCACCACCGCCCTCGCCGAGCTGCTGCTCCCGTCCACGTTCCGCGTCGACGCCGACGGCACCCCGAGGCCCGACCTCGACCTCCTGGTCAGCGCCGAGGTGACGAAGGCGGAGCCGTACACGGTCACGTACACGCTGCGGCGGGACGCCAGCTGGTCCGACTCGGCGCCCATCGCGGCCGAGGACTTCGTCTACCTGTGGCAGCGGATGCGGGCCGAGCCCGGCGTCATCAGCCCGGCCGGGTACCGGCTCATCGACGACATCGCCAGCCGCGAGGGCGGCAAGGTCGTGGAGGTCGTGTTCAGCGAGCCGTACCCCGGTTGGCGGAGCCTGTTCCACCACCTCCTGCCCGCCCACCTGCTGAAGGACGCGCCGGGCGGGTGGACGGCGGCGCTCGCGGACAGCTTCCCGGCGACCGCCGGCCCGTTCGCCGTCCGGTCGCTGGACCAGCCGCGCGGCGAGATCGTCCTGGAGCGCAACGACCGGTTCTGGGAGCAGCCGCCCGCGCTGGACCGGCTGGTCCTGCGCCGCGCCGGCCAGCACGACGCGATCGAGGCGATCGACAACGGCGACCACCAGGTCGCGCTCATCCGCGCCGACGCGATCGCGGTCAAGGACGTCGAGGAGCTGGCCAAGACCACGCCCGTGACCACGGCGGTCGTGCCCCGGCCCGAGGTCGTCCAGCTGCTGCTGCGCCCCGCGTCGCCGCGGATGCAGGACGTCCGGGTGCGCACCGCCGTGATGAACACGCTCGACCGGGACGCGCTGATCGCCACCGGCGCCCGCAGCGGGCCGAGCGAGAACCTCCGCGCCGACGCCCAGGTCGTGCCGCCGAGCAAGCGGGGGTACGTCCCGACCATCCCCCCCGAGGTCGGTGATCCGGCGCAGCTCCTCACCGAGGCGGGTTACACCCGACCGGAGGGAGGGGCGTGGGGACGGGATGACAAACCGTTGGAGTTGACCATCGCCGCACCGGCCGGTGTCGAGCCGTACGTGGCCATCGCGAACCAAGTTCAGCGTCAACTGTCATTGTCCGGAATCGGTGCGCGCGTCCTGACAACGCAGCCCAATCAGTTGTTCGGTCAAGATCTGTCGGATACCGCCGCGTCCAATGAGGTGGTCGACATTGCGGTCGTGCCGCTGGTCGACACCGGCGATTCGGCGGCCCTTCTGGCGTCGACATTCGGCTGTCGGCCGTCACCCGAGGACGGCGGTACACCCATTCCGGCGAATCTCTCGGGTTTCTGCGACCAGGCGGTCCAGCCGGTGATCGAACAGGCGCTCCGGGGCGAGCTCCTGCTGTCCGACGCCCTCGGGACGATCGAGCCGGTGCTCTGGCAGCAGGCCGTCTCGATGCCGTTGTTCCAGGTAGCGGACCTGCTGGTGGTCCGGCCGGAGGCTCGGAACGTCACCGCGGGGGCCCCGTTCGCCGGTCCGCTGAGCGACGCGCGAACGTGGCGCCGAGAAGATCGTTGACCGTTGACCCGTCCGAAACACTGGCTTCAAGATGCGTTCGCGGTGCAGTATTGACAGTATTCTCGCCGTCCGGTTAACGAACGCTCCCGCCCGGTAACGACGGAGTCGCATGCTGCTACCAGCGTGTCACCCTTTGGTCACGATCGGCCGATGGGCAGTGACCGTGCCGCGCACTGCTTCTTATCGTGCTGCAACGGTGTGTCGGTTCGGGGCGCGTTTGGCACATCACGGTTATGGGTGGAAGTCGGCCCAAACGGTCGCTCCAACCCAGTGCTAGGAGGGCACGTGTCGATGAGGAGATCAAAGGCTGTCTCGGCGCTCGCGCTGTTGACGAGCACCGCGCTCGTGTTGAGCGCGTGCGGCGGCGGCGGAGCGGGCAGCGGCGACCAGGGTGGCCAGCAGGACGCCAACCCCGGTGCGATCGGCGGTCAGGACGAGCTGTTCAAGCGTCCGAAGGTGAACGACATCGGCGAGATCTCGGTCGCCGTGGAAGAGGGCTTCCACAACTACAACAACAACATCGGCGCGACGAACAACTTCTCCAGCACCATCGCGCTGTCGAACGTCCAGCCCTCGCCGTACATCACCGAGCTCGTTGACGGCAAGGTCGTCATCAAGATCGACGGCGACCTGATGGAGTCCGTCAAGGTCACGTCGGACGACCCGCAGACGATCGAGTGGAAGGTGCAGAAGGCGGCCGTCTGGTCCGACGGCGAAGCCATCGACTGCGACGACTTCCACCTGAAGTGGCTGGCGGGCGCGAGCAAGGCGACGGTCAAGGGCGAGGACGGCAGCGAGGCCTCGATCTTCGACACGACGCCCACGGGCTACGAGGACATCGAGAAGCTCGAGTGCTCGGACGACGGCAAGACGATCACCACGACGTTCTTCAAGGACAAGCCGTACGCGGACTACCGCGGCATCTTCTCCATGCCGGGTAGCGACGGCCTGCTGCCGGCGCACATCCTGGAGCAGAAGTCCGGCGTCGCGGACGTCACCAAGATCCTGCCGACGCAGAACGACGACGAGGTCAAGAAGGTCGCCGACTTCTACACCAAGGGCTGGCTGGGCTTCGACCCCGCCGTCGCCCTGTCGGGTGGCCCGTACATGATCGTCTCCTCGGACCTCAAGGACCAGACGGTCCTGGAGCGCAACCCGAAGTGGTGGGGCAACCCCGGTGGCCCGGCCAAGGTCATCCTGAAGACGAACACGGACGCCCAGTCGGCGGCCCAGCAGCTGCAGAACAAGGAAGTCCAGGTCATCGCGCCGCAGGCCGACGGCCCGGTCGCGCAGCAGCTGCGCAACGACAGCGCGTTCAACGTCTACGCGGCCGGTGGCCAGACGTACGAGCACATCGACTTCAACATGTCGCGTCCGCTGTTCAAGGAGAACAAGGACCTGCGCCTGGCGATCGCCCAGTGCTTCGACCGCGAGGCGGTCGTCGAGAAGCTGGTGGCGGACGTCGACCCGAACGCCAAGCCGCTCGGCAGCCTGACGTTCATGCCGAACGAGGTCGGCTACGAGGACCACTACGGCGACATCGGCAAGGGTGACGTCGCGGCGGCCAAGAAGACCCTCGAGGACGGCGGCTGGAAGCAGGGCGCCGACGGCATCTACACCAAGGGCGAGTTCCGCGCGTCCTTCGCCATCGGCCACAAGATCGTCCAGCGTCGTGCCGACACGGTCCGCATCCTGCAGGACAAGTGCAAGCAGGCCGGCATCGACATCGTCGCCGACCAGGCGGCCGACTTCAACGACAAGCGCCTCCCGGCGTCCGAGTTCGACGCCGCGCTCTTCGCGTGGGTCGGCCAGCCGCTGAAGGCCGGTGCGTACGGCAACTACGCGCAGAAGGACAAGGGCGGTTCCGGCAACTACAACCTCTACGACTCGGCCGCGTTGACCGAGAAGTGGGCTGCCGCGAACAAGGAGCTCGACTACCAGAAGCGCATCACGATGATGAACGAAGCCGACAAGATCATGCGGGACGACCTCCACAGCATCCCGCTGTTCCAGCTGGCCGACTTCGCCGCGTCGAGCGCGGACATCGGCCCGATCTCCTACATCGGTGTCGGTGGCGGTGTCACCTGGAACCTGTACGCCTGGCAGAAGAAGTAAGTGACGCCGGGTAAGCAGCTCTCCAGGTAAAGCACGACCCTTCCGCCGGGGGGCCGGTGCCACAAGCACCGGCCCCCCGGACGGTGTCCGCGTCCGGTAGGCCAACCCGCTCGCACGGCGGGAGGGTCTGAGAGACTAGAGACTCGTCATGTTCCGTTACATAATCCGGCGGTTGTTGATCTCGATTCCGCTGTTGATCGTCGCCTCATTCCTCTGCTTCGGGCTCGTCAACGCCATGGGTGACCCCCTCGGCGAGTGGAAGCTCCAGAAGCCCCGGACACCGGCGGAAATCACCGCCGCGTACGAGCGGACCGGCTACAACAAGCCGTTCATGGAACGCTACGTCGACTGGGCGGGCGACTTCGTGACCGGCGACTGGGGCGAGACGGTCGTGCCCGGCAACGCGGGCAAGCCGGTGAAGGAGAACCTGCTCACGGCCTTCGGCCTGACCCTGCGGCTGATCCTCGCCGCGGAGCTCATCGCGCTCCTGCTCGGGATCGCGGTCGGCGTCATCGGCGCGGTGAGACAGTACTCGATATTCGACTACACAGCGACCGGAATATCGTTCGCGATGTTCTCGATGCCGCTGTTCTGCGTGGCGCTGATCCTGAAGTCCGGCGGTATCGAGTTGAACAACTGGCTGGAGGCCGCCGGCGCCGACCGGTGGATCATCACGGCGGGTCCGCCGGGTGAGGGCTTCAGCGGCAGCTTCGGGCAGCAGGTCTTCCAGTACACCGGCGCGTACATCCTGCCGACGATCTCGCTCGTGGTCATCCAGTTCGCGCTCTACAGCCGTTTCCAGCGCGCTTCGATGCTGGACACGTTGAACGCCGACTACGTGCGCACGGCGCAGGCGAAGGGCATTTCGCAGGGACGTGCGATCTTCAAGCACGCGTTCCGCAACGCCCTCATCCCGATCATCACGGTGTCCTCGTTGAACATCGGCGCCGGCTTCGGCGGCGCGGTGATCACGGAAACCGTGTTCGGTTGGTCCGGCATGGGCAAGTTCATCGTCGAGGCGATCGAGAACATCGAGCCCTACCAGGTCCTCGGCTTCATGATGCTGACCGCCATCTTCATCATCGCCTTCAACCTGATCGCGGACATCCTGTACGCATTCCTGGACCCGAGGATTCGCCTTGACTAACGCGGGAGCACCCCTGGCGCAGGCGCCTGCGCCCGAGAAGGCCGAGGTCAGCCAGTTCGACTCGACCGCGGCCAAGAAGCAGTGGCAGGTCATCCTGCGCCGCTTCACCAGGCACAAGGCGGCCGTGTTCGGCCTGGTCCTGTTCGTGGTCCTGGTGCTGTTCGCCTTCCTCGGCGGGCTGCTGTGGAAGTACTCGTACACGGACCTCGGCTTCAAGCGGTACCTGCCGCCGAGCGGCGACCACCCGTTCGGCACCGACCGGCTCGGTGGCGACATGGTCGCCCTGATCATCCGCGGCACGCAGTTCTCGCTCCAGATCGCGATGGTCGTGGCGCTGCTGTCCACCGTCATCGGCGTCGTGCTCGGCGCGCTGGCCGGCTACCTGAAGGGCTGGGTCGACACCCTCATCAGCCGCTTCATCGACCTGCTGCTGGTGATCCCCAGCCTGGTCATCGCGGCCGTGCTGGTGCGCAACAGCTTCGTCGTGTCGGTCACCGGCGGCGGCAACTCGAACTGGCTGGTCGTGGCCCTGTACCTGGGCCTGATCGGCTGGCTGTCGATCGCCCGCGTGATCCGCGGCATGGTCCTGTCGCTGCGCGAGAAGGAGTTCGTGGAGGCCGCCCGCGCGCTGGGCGCGTCGACGTTCCGGATCGTGTTCCGGCACATCCTGCCCAACACGATCGACGTGATCATCGTCAACGCCACGCTGGCGATCGCGCAGGCCGTGCTGCTGGAGGCCGCGCTGTCGTTCATCGGCCTCGGCGTGCAGAGCCCGGACACGTCGCTCGGCCTGATGATCAGCCTGAACAAGAACGAGCTCACGCTGCACCCGTGGCTGTTCCTCACGCCGTTCGTGTTCATCGTGCTGATCTCGTTGGCGGTCAACTTCATCGGTGACGGTCTCCGGGACGCCTTCGACCCGCGCCAGAAGAGGGTGAAGGCATGAGTGAGTTGGACGTGATGAACGCTCCCGAGCCCACCGCGGGCCGCCACGGCGACGAGAAGCTCCTGCGGGTGGAGAACCTGTCCGTGGACTTCCCGACCGACGACGGCACCGTGCACGCCGTGCGCGACGTGTCGTTCACGCTCGGCGCCGGCGAGGTGCTGGGCATCGTCGGCGAGTCCGGTTCCGGCAAGTCCGTGTCGTCGATGGCGATCATGGGCCTGCTGCCCAAGACCGCGCAGATCGGCGGCTCGATCAGGTTCCGCGACCGCGAGCTGGTCGGCCTGAGCTACAAGCAGATGCAGCCGGTCCGCGGCAACGGCATCTCGATGATCTTCCAGGACCCGATGACGTCGCTGAACCCGGTGTACACGGTGGGCTGGCAGCTCGCCGAGGCGCACCGGGCGCACCACGACGTGTCGAAGAAGGCGGCGTGGGCCAAGGCCGTCGAGGTGCTGGAGCTCGTCGGCATCCCGCAGCCGGACCGCCGCGCCGCGCAGTACCCGCACGAGTTCTCGGGCGGCATGCGGCAGCGCGCGATGATCGCCATGGCGATCGTCAACGACCCGGACGTGATCATCGCGGACGAGCCGACGACGGCGCTGGACGTGACGGTGCAGGCGCAGATCCTGGACACGCTGCTGCGCATCCGGGACGAGACGAGCGCCGGCATCATGATCATCACCCACGACCTGGGCGTCGTGGCGGGCATGGTCGACCGCGTGCAGGTCATGTACGGCGGCACGGTCGTCGAGCAGGGCGCCGTGGACGAGGTCTTCGAGGCCCAGCGGATGCCCTACACCGTCGGCCTGCTGGGTTCCATCCCGAACCCGAACATGCTGGGCAAGCGGCTCACGCCGATCAAGGGCGCGCCCCCCTCGCTGATGAACCTGCCGCACGGCTGCACGTTCTCGCCCCGGTGCCCGCTCGCGGTCGACGAGTGCCGCGAGACCGAGCCGCTGCTGCTGGAGACCGACCGGCCCGGCCACTTCGCGCGGTGCCACCGCTCCGCGCACCTGGCCACCATCGAGAACCCGCAGAGGCTGTTCGCGCACGACGAGATCGGCGTGGTGGAGAACCCGGCGTCGCTCACCATGGCGAACCCGGACATCCCCGTGAGCGAGGACCTCGACGTGGTGGAAGCGCGGTTGCACGAAGGGGAGAACCCGACCTCATGAACAGCTCGACTCCACACGACACCCTGGACGCGAACCCCCAGGCCGGGGGAGCGGCGTCCGGCGGACGTCCGGGCGAGACCCCGCTGCTGCAGGTCAAGGACCTGGTCAAGTCCTTCCCGGTGCGCGGCGGCGGCATCATCCCGCGCACCGTCGGCCAGGTGCAGGCCGTGTCCGGCGTGACGTTCGACCTGTACCAGGGCGAGACGCTGGGCCTGGTCGGCGAGTCCGGCTGCGGCAAGTCCACCACCGGGCGGGCGATCCTCCAGCTGCACAAGCCGACGTCCGGCTCGGTGAAGTTCGAGGGCCGCGAGCTGACCACGCTGCGCGGCAAGGGCCTGCGGTCGGTGCGCCGGGACATGCAGATCGTGTTCCAGGACCCGTACGCGTCGCTGAACCCGCGCTGGCAGATCAACGAGCTGATCTCCGAGCCGTTCCAGATCCACGGCATGCCGGGTGACGGCGGCAAGGACGTCCAGCACCGGGTCAACGAGCTGATGGAGCTCGTCGGCCTCAACCCGGAGCACCGCAACCGGTACGCGCACGAGTTCTCCGGCGGCCAGCGGCAGCGCATCGGCATCGCCCGGGCGCTCGCGCTCAACCCGAAGCTCGTCGTGCTGGACGAGCCGGTGTCCGCGCTGGACGTGTCGGTGCAGGCGGGCGTGGTGAACCTGCTGGAGGAGCTGCAGGAGCGCCTGGGCCTGGCGTACCTGTTCGTGGCGCACGACCTGTCGGTCGTCCGGCACATCTCCGACCGGGTCGCCGTGATGTACCTCGGCAAGATCATCGAGATCGGCGACCGGGAGGACATCTACGCCCGGCCGATGCACCCGTACACGCAGGCGCTGCTGTCCGCCGTGCCGGTGCCGAACCCGAAGGTCGAGCGCCGGCGGCAGCGGATCGTGCTCTCCGGTGACGTGCCGTCGCCGGTGAACCCGCCCTCGGGCTGCCGCTTCCGCACCCGCTGCTGGAAGGCGCAGGACATCTGCGCCGTCGAGGAGCCGAAGCTGGAGCGCCGCGGCGACGGCGCGGGCACGCTGTCGGCGTGCCACTTCGCCGAGGTCGTGCCGGCGCTGGTCGGCTGAGTCGAACGGCCGCTGCCCCGTGAGGTCGCGGGGCGGCGGCCGTTCGCCACTCCATTACGCTGATCCGGTGACGCTCACTGCTCCACCACGGTTGCTGCTGGTTCACGCACACCCCGACGACGAGAGCCTCTGGACCGGCGGCACGATCGCCCGGTACGCCGCGTCGGGCGTGCACGTCACCGTGGTCACCTGCACCCTCGGCGAGGAGGGTGAGATCATCCCGCCGGCGCTCCAGCAGCTCGCCGCGGACGCCGCCGACCAGCTCGGCGGGTACCGGGTCGCGGAACTCCGCGCCGCCTGCACGGCGCTCGGCGTGACCGACCACCGGTTCCTCGGCGGCATCGGCCGGTGGCGGGACTCCGGCATGGCCGGCGTCGCGGCCAACGACCACCCGCGCGCGTTCGCCAACGGCTCGTTCGACGAGCAGGTCGCGCAGCTGTCCGAGATCATCGCGGCGGTGAAGCCGCAGGTCGTGGTCACCTACGACGACTTCGGCGGGTACGGCCACCCCGACCACATCCAGGCGCACCGCATCACCACGGCCGCCGCCGCCGACGTCGACCGCGTGTTCCACGCCGTGACGTCCCGCGCGGCCACCGAGGCGGGCGTGGCGGCGCTGGCCGAGATGGCGGACCTGCCGTGGCGGCTGCCCGCCGAGGGCGAGCTGCCGGTGACCGACGACGCCGCCATCACGACCACGATCGACATCTCCGACCACCTGGTGGCGAAGCTGCGGGCCCTGCGCGCGCACTCCACGCAGGTCAGCGTCTGGCAGGACGGCACGGGCGGCGCGAGCTACGCGCTGTCCAACGGCATCGCCCAGCCGGTCGTGCAGGCCGAGTACTACGTGCTGGCCAAGGGGCCCGCGGAGGGCGCGGAGACGGACCTGTTCGGAGGACTGGATTGACCGATCGCCTGGCACTCGTCGGGATCGCGGTCGCGGCGTTCGTGCTCGCGGTGCTGGAGCTGTTCTTCCTGCCGCTGCGGCTGGACGGCACCCTGCTGCCGCGCGTCAACGACTGGCCGTTCCCGATCACGGTGGTGCTCGCGATCGTGACGACGCCGCTGCTCGTGCTGGCCGCGTCACGGCACGCGCACCGCACGCTCGCCGCCGTCTCGCCGCTGCTGGTGTGGATCGGCACGCTGCTGGTGTTCGGGCTGTTCGGTCCGGGCGGTGACGTTTTGCTCCTCAACGACTGGCGCACCCTGGTGTTGTTCGCCGGTGGCGCCCTCCCGGGCGCCATCGCCGTCGGCGCGTTCATGGGGAGGCAGGCCGGTGCCCGCGATCACTGACCGGGACGTGGTGCGGGCGTTGCGGCCGTTCGTCCGCGCCACGGGTCCGCTGCTCGACACGATCCGCGACGTGAACCTGCTCGGCCTGCGCGACCGCGAGGTCGAGCACGGGGCCGACCGCAAGCTGGTCGACAAGCTGTGGGACCAGCTCGCCGCGGTGAAGGTGCCCGGCACGGCCGCGTGGGCCCGCATGGACGTGCGGCAGCGCGACGAGTTCTGGCTGAACCGGGTGGGCCGGCTGGTGTCGCTGGTCGCGGCGCTGCCGGGCATCGGCGGCGTGCTGGCCGACCGGCTGCCGATCCAGTCCGCGCTGGGCGCGGCCGGGCAGGGCCTGCTGCTGTCCGCCATCGCGGGCGAGCACGGGGTCACGTCGACCGAGGACCGGGTCCGGCTGCTCGCGCACGTGCTGTTCCAGCGCACCGTCGACGGGAAGGCCGTCGACCGGGAGCGGGAGGACGCGCAGACCGCGGAGCTGACCGAGGAGCTGCGGCAGCGGTCCACGTTCCGGGCGATCGGCGCGACGATCTGGAAGCTCGCCAAGGTCCTCTGGAAGCTGGAGGACGAGCTGGACAAGCGCCCGCAGGGCCGGCTGCACCACCAGGCGCTCGGCCTGCTGCCCGTCGTCGGCGTGGTCGGCGACTACTTCGGCGAGCGGTCCGCGCTGAAGCGGGTCCGCAAGGCCGCCTACGAGTGGTTCGACACCCAGTAGCGGTAGCGGTGGTGCTCGGCGCACCCCAGCGACCGGTAGAGCGTGATCGCGGCCGTGTTGTGCTCGGCCACCTGCAACGCGCACGTCGTCGCGCCGCGCTCCAGGCCCCACGTCGCCAGCGCCCCCATCAGCCGCCGGGCCAGGCCGAGCCGACGCGCGTCCGGCCGCACGGCCAGGCGCGCCACGTGGAGCAGGTCGCC
>NZ_JBHTLK010000186.1:0-14613 GCF_042678885.1 Saccharothrix hoggarensis | reverse complement strand
CGAGGCGTCGCCGGGCGCCGCCGAGGCGGGCGCGGCGCCGACCACCAGCGCCGCGACGGCGACCAGTCCGGCCACCGCGGCGCGACGCGTCATTCGCACACGCATGGAGCTCCTTTCTCGGGTCGAGCTAGGGGGTGTGGCGTCGTCGGGCCGCTGCGCGGTTGGCAGGGGTGCGAAAGGCAGGTCTCGCCACATTTGTCGAGCAATTGCCCCTATCGGCGTTCCACCCGTCGAATTAAGGGTTACTGACCGTAAAGAGGGACGGCGTCCACTCGAATCGCCCAATCGTGGGCACCGAACGTGGGTTTTCGGCCGGCGTTCCCGGCACGTTGTCACTCGATCCGGGGGTGAGGATCGCCGTACGCCCGTCCGATGACCTCCAAGCAGCCCTATCGGGCGATCCCCGATCAACGGAAAGGAATCGTTCAGTGGCGCTTGCCGTGCCCCGTCCCTCACACCTCAACCGGGTGATCGTCGTCGCACTGGTCGTGGCCGCGGCCGGCCTCGTGTTGGCGCACCGGGCCTACCGGACGGCCGAGATCGCGCTGTCCGGCCTCCTGCTCGACGCGCTCAGCACCGACGGCGTGGAGGTGGTCGCCGCACGGCAGACCGTCTACTTCGGCCTCGGCTCGGACACCCCGCTCGGCCTGCGGATGACGCCGGAGTGCACGTCGGCGTTCCTGGTCCTGCCGCTGCTGGTGGTCGGCGCGGTGATGATCGCGCTGCGGCCGCGGATCACCCGGCGGGTGCTGTTCGCGCTGGCCGTGGCCGCCGTCGCGGTGGTCGTGGTCAACCAGTTCCGGGTGCTCACGCTGGTGGGGCTGGTCGAGTGGCTGGGCGTGGACACCGGCTACTACTGGGGCCACACGCTGCTCGGCTCGATGGTGAGCGTGTTCGGCGGCGCGGCCGCGCTGGTCGCGTTCGTGTGGTTGGCGACGCGGAAGTGAGGCGCACCGCTGCCGTGCCCGCGACCGCTGTGCCCGCCGCCGTTGTGCCCGCCGCCGTTGTGCGCACCGCCGCCGTGCCCGCGACCGCCGTGCCCGCCGCCGTCGTCCCTGCCGCCGGCGGGGAGGCGCCGTGAGCCTCGACGTCGTCCTGGGGTTCACCCAGGCGTTGGCGCTGACGATGAGCGTCGCGTTCCTGACCTACGTGTTCCTGATCGTCGTCCCGTACCTGCGGTACCGGCCGAGGCCCGTCGGGGAGGCCGCCGCGTTCGAGTGGCACTTCCTGGTGCCGTGCCGCGACGAGGAGGCCGTCATCGGCGGCACCGTGCGCTACCTGCGCGACGCGTTCCCCATCGCGCACGTGTGGGTCATCGACGACGACTCCGACGACGGCACCGCGGCCGTCGTGCGCGGCTTCCGGGGCGACCGGAACGTCCACCTCGTGCGCCGCCACCGCCCGCACGCCCGCACCGGCAAGGGAGACGCGCTCAACGACGCCTACCGGACGTTGAAGCTCTGGATGGGACGGCACGCCGACGCGGACCGGGCCGTGGTCGTCGTGGTGGACGCGGACGGCCGGCCGGCGCGCAACTGCCTGGAGGTGTGCGCGGCGGACCACCTGTTCGGCGACGCCGAGGTCGGCGCGGTGCAGGTGGACGTGCGGATGGTGAACGCGGGCGTGCGGCAGGTGGGCGTGCCGCGGTGGCGCGGGTTCCTCGGCGACGTGCTGGTGCGGATGCAGGACCTGGAGTTCCGCACCGCGATCGCGGCCATCCAGCTGTCGCGCGGCGTCACCGGCACGATCTCGATGGGCGGCAACGGCCAGTTCACCCGGCTGTCGGCGCTCGACTCGATCGCCGGGCGGCTCGGGCAGCCGTGGCGCGGGTCGCTGCTGGAGGACTTCGAGCTGGGCGTGCACCTGCTGACGGCGGGGTGGCGCACCGGCTTCACCCTGGACACGCACGTGCACCAGGAAGGGCTGTACAGCCTGCGGCGGTTCCTCGCCCAACGCACCCGCTGGGGCCAGGGCACCATGCAGTGCATGCGGTACGTGCGGCGGATCTGGGCCTCGCCGCACCTGTCCACGCTGGGCGCCGCCGAGATGATGTACTACCTGGCCCAGCCGTGGATGCAGCTGCTCGGCACGCTCATCTACCCGATCCCGCTCGTCCTGCTCGGCCACCGCGCCGTGACGACCCCGGGCGATGTGTGGGCGTGGTTCGCGGACGGCGCGTGGGTCCTGTTCACCGTCTACGGGCTGTTCGGCCTGCTGCCGTTCGTGCTGTGGGGGCCGGTGTACCGCAAGCGATGCGAGCCGGGGGTCGGCCTCGGGCGGGCGATCGGGTACGGGTTCGCGTACGCGCTCTACATCTACACGTTCTACATCACGTCGTGGCGTGCGCTGAGCAGGCTGGTGCGCGGCCGCAACGGCTGGACGAAGACCCGGCGCAACACCGAGCGGGTCGCGCGCGGGGTCGCCCTCGACCACTGACGGCCGCCCGAGGTCGGCGACGACCACTGACGGCCGCTGACGGCCGGCTACGACCACGGCCGCCCGAGGTCGGCCACGACGGCTGACGGCCGCGCGGCGGGTTCGGGGTTCCCGCGTGAGATGGCCAACTTTGTAGAGGTTCGACAAAGACCGAACGAGTGATCGGCGGTTAACCTCCCGGAGAAGTCGATCCTCTGGGAGGTCCCCGTGTCCGTCCTCGCCGTTCCCGGCCGTCGCGCGGTGCTCGCCGACCTGGTCCCGGGTGCTCTCGCACGTGACATCGCCCTGGTCGTCGCGGGCGCCGGCCTGACCGGCCTCGCCGCCCAGGTCGCGCTGCCGGTGCCGGGCAGCCCCGTGCCGCTCACCGGTCAGACGTTCGCCGCGCTGCTGGTGGGCGCCGCCCTCGGGTGGCAGCGCGGTGGCGCGTCGATGGTGCTCTACCTGATCGCCGGCGTGGCCGGTGTCCCGTGGTTCCAGGGCGGCTCGTCGGGCATGCCCGCGTCGCTCGGGTACGTGGTCGGTTTCGTGTTCGCGGGCGCGCTCGTCGGCCACCTGGCCGCCCGCGGCGGCGACCGGACGCCGTTGCGCACGGTCGGCACGATGGCGGTCGGCAACCTGGTGATCTACGCGTGCGGCGTGCCCTACCTGATGGCCGCCGCCGGGGTGGGTCTCGGCAAGGCGCTCCAGCTCGGCGTGACGCCGTTCCTGCTCGGCGACGCGCTCAAGATCGCCCTCGCCGCCGGCCTGCTGCCCGCCGCCTGGGCGCTCGTCAACCGCAAGTAGCGTCGGCCGGGTCCGACCCGAATCGACGGGGTGGGCGGGTACGGTCTTCGCCGTGCCCGCCACCACCGCCATCCCCGACACCCGCACGTTGCTCGCCGTCGCCGTCGAGGCGGTCGGCGGGGCCGAACGCCGGGGTCAGGTCGACATGGCCGAGGCGGTCGAGCGGGCGATCCGGACCGGCGAGCACCTGGCCGTGCAGGCGGGCACCGGGACGGGCAAGTCGCTGGCGTACCTGGTGCCGTCGCTGCGGCACGCCGTGGCCGAGGAGTCGACCGTCGTCATCTCCACCGCCACGATCGCGCTGCAACGCCAGCTCGTGGACCGCGACCTGCCCCGGCTGGCCAAGGCGCTGAAGAAGGAGCTCGGTCGCGAGCCGCGGTTCGCGATCCTGAAGGGCCGCCGCAACTACCTGTGCATGCACCGGCTGCACACCGGCGCCCCGGACGAGCCGGAGGACGCGGGCCTGTTCGACCCGTTCGCGGTGTCCAAGATGGGCCGCGAGGTCAAGCGGCTGCACGAGTGGTCGTCCGACACCGAGACCGGTGACCGGGACGAACTCGTGCCCGGCGTCACCGACCAGGCGTGGCGGCAGGTCTCCGTGACGGCCCGCGAGTGCCTCGGCGTGAACAAGTGCCCGATCGGCGTCGACTGCTTCGCCGAGCGGGCGCGGGCCGAGGCGGGCCGGGCGGACGTCGTGGTGACGAACCACGCGATGCTCGCCGTGGACGCCCTGGAGGGCTACCAGGTGCTGCCCGACCACGACGTCGTCGTGATCGACGAGGCGCACGACCTGGTCGACCGGGTCACGTCGGTCGCGACGGAGGAGCTGAGCGCGTCCCTGGTGGCGACCGCCGCGCGCCGGTGCGGGCGGCTGATCGACCAGGGCGTCGCCGACCGGATGGCCGAGGCGAGCGACGGCCTCGCGATGATCCTCGAAGAGCTGCCGGTGGGCCGGCTGGACAGCCTGCCGCAGGCCCTCGCCGGCGCCGTGCGGGCCACCAAGGACGCAGCGCACGCGTGCATCACGTCCCTGGGCCCGGAGCGCAAGGAGGACGTGGACGGCGCGACGTCCCGCAAGCTCGCCCTGTCCCTGCTGGACGACGTGCACGACTGCGCCGCGCGCATCCTGGCCGCTTTCGACGAGGACCACGACGTGGTGTGGGTGTCGGGCGACTTCGCCGACCGGAACAAGCCGCCGTCGCTGCGGGTCGCGCCGCTCGGCGTCGGCGGGCTGCTGCGCGAGCGGCTGTTCGGCAAGCGCACCACGATCCTGACGTCGGCGACGCTGACGCTCGGCGGCACGTTCGACACGCTGGCGCGGCAGTGGGGGCTGCCGGCGTCGTCGAACGCGAAGAAGGCCGAGGGCGCGGCGACCGACAAGGAGCCGCCGTCGGACGCGGGCGGCCCGCGGTGGACCGGCCTCGACGTCGGGTCGCCGTTCGAGCACGGCAGCAGCGGCATCCTGTACGTGGCCCG
The DNA here is from genome assembly GCF_042678885.1 of Saccharothrix hoggarensis. GTDB lineage: Bacteria > Actinomycetota > Actinomycetes > Mycobacteriales > Pseudonocardiaceae > Actinosynnema > Actinosynnema hoggarensis. The sequence goes on along the minus strand of NZ_JBHTLK010000186.1, from coordinate 9,918 downwards.
GCACCTGCCGCCGCCGGGACGTGACGGCCTGCCACCGTCCTACGTGGACGAGATCGAGGGCCTGGTCAACGCGGCGGGCGGCCGCACGCTCGGCCTGTTCTCGTCGATGCGCGCGGCCAAGGCGGCGGCCGAGGCGTTGCGCGGCAAGGTCGACTACCCCGTGCTGTGCCAGGGCGACGACGCCACCGGCCAGCTGGTCAAGCGGTTCGCCGAGGACGCGGAGACGTGCCTGTTCGGCACGTTGTCGCTGTGGCAGGGCGTGGACGTGCCGGGGCCCGCGCTGCAACTGGTCGTGATGGACCGCATCCCGTTCCCGCGCCCGGACGACCCGCTGGCGTCGGCCCGGCAGAAGGCCGTGGAATCGCGCGGCGGCAACGGTTTCCTCACCGTCGCCGCCACCCACGCGGCCCTGCTGCTCGCCCAGGGCGCCGGGCGACTGCTGAGGTCGATGAACGACAAGGGCGTGGTCGCCGTCCTCGACCCGCGCCTCGCGACGGCCCGGTACGGCGGCTTCCTGCGCGCCTCGCTGCCGCCGTTCTGGACGACCTACGACCCGGAGGTCGTGCGGGCGGCGCTGAAGCGCCTCGACGCGGCGAGCGCCTAGCCGTCCACCAGCAGGCCACGCAGCGGGCCTTGGAGGCGGCCGGCGCGGCGGGAGACGCCCGGCAGGGCGGTGACGCGGTGCTCGCCGGAGGCGTCGAGGGTGCCGCGCCACAACCGGTCGACGACCTCGTGCGCCGGGCCGGAGACGTCGTCCACCGGGCACTGGAGGTGCTCGGACCACAGCCGCAGGCGGGTGTCGCGGGTGATCTCGGCGTCGTCCGTCACGACGTTGACCTCGGTGTCGTTGAACAGCGAGTGCTCGTTGAGGTTGGCCGAGCCGAGGCTGAGCCAGCGGTCGTCCACGATCGCCAGCTTGGCGTGCACGTACACCGAGGACGACTTCGCGCCGTCGTGCGACGAGAGGGTCGCGGCGACCAGGCGGTGGTTGCCGTCGTCCGCGTCGAGCAGCCGGCCCAGCTGGCCGCGGGTGGTGTCGGCGCCGTTGCTGGGCTTGCGCGGCAGCACGAGCACGACGCGGAAGTCCGGGTGCGGCGGGTTGCGGAGCTTGTCGAGCAGGATCTCGGTCACCTCGGGCGACCAGAGGAACTGGTTCTCGATGTAGACCAGCCGTGACGCGGCCCGCAGCGCCCGCAGGTACGAGTCCAGCAGGCTGAACTCGCCGTCCGGGATGAAGTCGTAGGTGCGCTCGGGGATCGTCCGCACGAGCTGCGCCGACGACGAGCCCGCGGGCGGCGGCGGGGTGACCGGGGGCAGCTCCTCCTTCGCGATCTCCTGCCACCGCGCCCGGAAGTGCTCGGCCACGTCGGCGACGATCGGTCCTTCCAGGCGCGTGCCGAGGTCGTGCCAGCCCAGCGGCTCGCGCGGCGGGTGGGTCGGCGTGTCGTGCCGGTCGCCCTCCACGGCGGTCAGGTCCATCCCACCGACGAACGCGATCTCGTCGTCCACCACCACGATCTTCTCGTGGTGGCAGTGCAGCGTCCGCTCGCGCGCGTCGATCTCGCACCGCACCGCGCTGTCACGGGTGAACTCGCGCCGGCTCGCCAGCACCCGCTTGCGGGTCGGCTCGAACATCGGCACCGGCGGACCGGCCCACAGCAGCACCCGCACGGGCACCCGCTCGGCGGCCGACGCCAGCAGCTCCCGCAACGTCGGCGAGCCGGGCTCGCGGGTCAGCCGGAAGTCGGGGCTGGCGCACCAGCCCGCCAGGTGCACGGACTTCCGCGCCGACCCGATCGCCTCGGCGATGGCGGGCAGCACCTCGTGCCCGTCGACCAGCACCCGCACCCGGTTGCCGGTGCGCACCGGTCGCCGGGGCGTCCACCAGCCGGACTCGGAGCCGAACACGGCGCCCCAGCCCAGTTTGCGCAACCGTCTCGCGTGGTGCGCGCACAGGAGGTTCTCCAGCCCGTCACCGAGCTTCTCGTCCAGCACGTCCAACAGGCCCACGCCGGGGATGGTTACCGCAAACGGGGCAGGTCAAACGTTGACGGCCACCGTGGCGGTGCCGGGCGCGACCTCCGTGTAGCCGGCGTCCCGCACCAGCACGACGCCCGGACGGGCCACCAGCGCGTCCCAGGCCTCCTTCGACGGCGTGCGCACGGCGCACCGGTAGTCGGCCGCCGCCCACTCCTTCAGCTCGGCCTCGGACAGGTGCGGCGCGAGCAGCATCGACGCGTGCCCGACCTGCGCGGCGGCCTTGCCTGCCGTCATCTCGACCCGCGGGTTGAGCCACAGCTCGTACGCGCCCGCGGGCACCGGGCCGGGGGTGTCGGGCGGGAGCTCGCTGCCGGAGATCTGCAACCGGCTCAGCTCCTTGGGCAGGTCGCCGACCCGGCCGGGCACGAACGCCCGCACCGACGCGCCGCCCACCGTGATCGTCACGCCCGGCAACGCCTGCACGGCGTCCCAGTGCGCGCCACGCGCCCGCCGGGACACCTTGCGGATGCGCCCGCGCACCCACGCCACCACGTCGTCGTGCCACTCGCCGCCCGGCTCGGCGCGCTCGTCGAGGCACACCGCGATCGCCGCGGCCGCCGCCGCCTCCAGCACGTCCGTGCGGGACGGCGGCGCGGACCGCTCGATCCGCAGCACCACGGGCATCGCCCGCACCGACGCCGGGTCCTCCGGGTCGTCGTCGTAGTGCCGGTCCACCAGCATCCGCAGGATCGGGTTCACAGCCGGTTCAGCTCCAGACCGTCCGCCGCGTCCGCGGCCTCCACCTCGGCCCGCGTCACGCCGAGCACGAACAGCACCGCGTCGAGGAACGGGTGCGACAGGGCGGTGTCCGCGACCTCCCGCAACGCGGGCTTCGCGTTGAACGCGATGCCCAGCCCGGCCGCGCCGAGCATGTCGATGTCGTTGGCGCCGTCGCCGACGGCCACCGTCTGCGCCAGCGTGATCCCCTGCTCGTCCGCGAACCGCCGCAGCGCCACCGCCTTGCCCGCCCGGTCCACCACCTCGCCGACGACCCGGCCCGTCAGCTTGCCGTCGACGACCTCGAGCTCGTTCGCCGCGCAGAAGTCCAGCCCCAGGTCGTCCACGAGCCGCTGGATGACCCGGGTGAACCCGCCGGACACCACGCCGCAGCGGAAGCCGAGCCGCTTCAACGTCCGCACCGTCGTGCGCGCGCCGGCCGTCAGCTCCAACGACGCCGCGACCTCGTCCAGCACCGACTCGTCGAGGCCCTCCAGCAACGCCACCCGCCGCCGCAGCGACTCGGTGAAGTCCAGCTCCCCGCGCATCGCCGCGTCGGTGATCTCCTTGACCTGCGGCTCCACGCCGACGTGCGCGGCCAGCATCTCGATCACCTCGCCCTGGATGAGCGTGGAGTCGACGTCGAACACGACGAGCCGCTTCGCCCGGCGGGTCAGCCCCGCCCGTTCCACCGCGATGTCCAGCCCGCCGCGCACCGCCACCTCGGCCAGCGCCGACCGCAGCTGCGCGTCGCTCGCCGGCGTGTCCTCGGCTACGGAAACCCGCAGTTCGAGACCGGTGACGGGGTAGTCGGCCACGCCGCGGATCGCGTCGATGTTCACGCCGAGCGACGCCAGCCGGCGGGCCACCTCGGTGAACGCGCGGGCCGTCATGGGCCGGCCGATGAGGATCAGCACGTGGCTCGACTCCAGCCGCGCGGTGCGCTTCGAGTCGGCGCCGATCTCCACCTCGACGTGCATCGACACCGTCGCCATGGCCTGCTCGACGGCCTCCTGCAGCCCTTCCGGGTCGCGGTCGGCGGCGACGAGCACGCCGAGCACCAACCGGCCGCGGATGACGACCTGCTCGACGTCGAGGATCTCCACGCCGTGCCGCGTGAGCACCGCGAACAGGACCGAGGACACCCCCGGCTTGTCCGGTCCGGTGACCGTGATCAGGACGGGCGTGGCGCTGGGCTTGGTCACTGATGGCTCCTATGCCAGACAGCGGCGAGCCCCGACGACCTGGCCGAGAGGATCGGACACTGGTCGTCGGGGCTCGTCGGTGAACCTGCGCTCAGGTTACAAGCGTCACTTGTGGTCGCCCTCGGTGTCCTCCGAGGCGGTGCCCTTCTGCACGGCCGCGGCGGCCAGCTCCGACGGCGCGGGCTTGGCGTCCTCGTGCGCGATGGGCTTGCCGGTGAACGTCACGTGCGCCTCGCTGTGCAGCCGCTCGACCATGTGCGGGTAGTGCAGCTCGAACGCGGGACGCGCCGACCGGATGCGCGGCAGCTCGGTGAAGTTGTGCCGCGGCGGCGGGCACGACGTCGCCCACTCCAGCGAGTTGCCGAAGCCCCACGGGTCGTCCACGTGCACGGTCTCGCCGTAGCGGTAGGACTTGAAGACGTTCCAGATGAACGGCAGCGTGGACGCGCCCAGGACGTACGCGCCGATCGTGGAGATCGTGTTCAGCGTGGTGAAGCCGTCGCTGGGCAGGTAGTCCGCGTACCGGCGCGGCATTCCCTCGTTGCCCAGCCAGTGCTGCACCAGGAACGTGGCGTGGAAGCCGAGGAACGTGGTCCAGAAGTGGAGCTTGCCCAGCGGCTCGTCCATCATCCGGCCGGTGATCTTCGGGAACCAGAAGTAGATGCCCGCGAACGTGGCGAACACGATCGTGCCGTACAGCACGTAGTGGAAGTGCGCGACCACGAAGTACGTGTCCGACACGTGGAAGTCGATCGCCGGCGCGGCCAGCAGGATGCCGGACAGGCCGCCGAAGAGGAACGTGACGATGAAGCCGATGCTGAACAGCATCGGGGTCTCGAACGTCAGCTGCCCCTTCCACATCGTGCCGATCCAGTTGAAGAACTTGATGCCGGTCGGAACGGCGATCAGGAACGTCATGAACGCGAAGAACGGCAGCAGCACCGCGCCGGTGGCGTACATGTGGTGCGCCCACACCGCCACGGACAGCGCCGCGATGCCCAGCGTCGCGTAGACGAGGCCGTTGTAGCCGAAGATCGGCTTGCGGCTGAACACCGGGAAGATCTCCGACACGATGCCGAAGAACGGCAGCGCGACGATGTAGACCTCGGGGTGCCCGAAGAACCAGAACAGGTGCTGCCACAGGATCACGCCGCCGTTGGCGGGGTCGAACACGTGCGCGCCGAGGTGCCGGTCGGCCAGCAGGCCGAGGAGCGCGGCGGTCAGGATCGGGAACGCCAGCAGCACCAGCACGGACGTCACCAGGATGTTCCAGGTGAAGATCGGCATGCGGAACATGGTCATGCCGGGCGCCCGGAGGCAGACCACGGTGGTGATCATGTTGACCGCGCCGAGGATGGTGCCGAGACCACCGACGACCAGGCCGGAGATCCACAGGTCGGCGCCGACGCCGGGCGAGTGGATGGCGTTCGACAGCGGGGTGTAGGCGAACCAGCCGAAGTCGGCCGCGCCACCCGGCGTGAGGAAGCCGCCCATCACGATCAGGCCGCCGAACAGGTACAGCCAGTACGAGAACGCGTTGAGGCGCGGGAACGCCACGTCCGGCGAGCCGATCTGGAGCGGCAGGATGAAGTTGGCGAAGCCGAACACGATGGGCGTCGCGTAGAGCAGCAGCATCACCGTGCCGTGCATGGTGAACAGCTGGTTGAACTGCTCCTGCGACAGGAACTGCATACCCGGGCGCGCCAGCTCGGTCCGCATCAACATGGCCATCGCGCCGCCCACCATGAAGAAGGCGAACGACGTGACCAGGTACATGATCCCGATCTGCTTGTGGTCCGTGGTGCGGAACATCCGCAGCAGGAACGAACCCTTGACCGCCTCGCGAGTCCCGAAGGGCCGCGTTGCGATCGGCTGCGGGGCTACGGCCGTCACGGTGCCTCCTGCACTGTCTGGTACTGGCAATGCCGGTGGGTGGCGCCGCCGGCTCAACGGATCGTAGACGGCGTCGTTCCGGGTGGTGCGCCTGGGCCGCCCCCTGGATCAAGTGAGGTAGCGCAGGTCACAGTGTTGGATGGCGCCGCCTTCGGCGTCGCGGCTCGGTCGCCTGGGGGTCGGTCGTTCACGTCCTCATTTCCCGACGATCGAAAAGCGTGATCGTCGGGAAATGAGGACGTGAACGACCGACGCGACCTCGCGTCGGTGCGGGTTGCCGTGGTTACGGCGGGTGAGGTTGGCCGCGGGTCGGCACCTGCTGCCGACCCGCGGTCCGTGGGCTCTAGCGGCGGATCAGGCCGCGGAGCTTGGGCGAGGCCACGAAGGCCGCGCCGGCGGCCACCAAGCCCAGGCCGACGAACAGCATCCAGCCGCCGTCGAAGCCGGTGTTGGCCAGGTCGTCGTCGTTCGCGCCCGCCGCGACGGCCGGGGCCGTCGTGGTGGTGGTCGGCGTGCCGGCGGCCGACTCGGTGGGCGTCGGGACGACCGACTCGGACTCGTCGGGGTTGTCGTCGGGGTTGTCGCCGGGGGTGTCACCAGGGGTGTCGCCGCCGGGGTTGTCGCCAGGGGTGTCACCGGGAGTGTCGCCCGGGTTGTCGCCGGGGTTCTCCTCGCCGGGGTTGTCGCCCGGGTTCTCCTCGCCCGGCTCCTCCGGCGTCGTGACCTTCTCGACGCAGAAGAACCAGTGGCTGATGTCGGCGGGAGAGCCGCTGGAGGTGGTCGGCGCGTGCAGCTCGGTCCAGTTCAGGTCGCCGAGCGGCTCGATGCCTTCCGGGGCGTCCACGAAGTAGACGTTGTAGGCGGGGCCGCCCTTCACCACGACACCGGTCACGGTGTAGCCCTCAAGGCCGCCCGTGATGGTGATCGACCTCTTCCCGTCGGCGGTGTGGGGCAGGGTCGGCGTCTTGGCGTCCTTGGGGTCGCCGTCCACCGCCGTGCCGGCCAGGCCGGCGGTCTTGCAGGCGTCGGGGTGGTTCCACTCCAGGTTCTTGTCGCCCATCACGGCGCGCTTGTCGCCCGGCTGACGGGTGTCGTTGCCGGTCGCCGAGGCTGTGCCGCCCAGGAGACCGCTGGTGGTCAGGGCGAGCAGCGTGGCTGCTCCGAATAGGCGGCGGGTGGTCATGCGCATGGTGCTGCTCCGCAGGGTTCGAGGGCTGACCGGTGGATCGAACCGCACCGGCCATCCCTCTATCGAGTTAGCCCATTGGCATGAAGCGGGTTGCCGTCTATTCGTTACGGGTTAGTGATGTTGAACCTTGTTCATGATCATGGTCAGCGGCGGGCGCGACGTCGGAACTTCGGCGCGAGGAGGGCGAGCGCACCCGCTCCGACCAGGGCAAGTCCGCCGAGGAGGAGCCACCAGCCGTTGAAGCCGGTGGTGGCGAGGTCGTCGTCCGAGCCGCCGACGCCGATCACGGCCGCCTTGGTCGTCGTGGTCGTGGTGACGGGGACGTGCCGGGTCGTCGTCGTGGTGGCGACGGCCGTGGTGGTCGTCGTCGTCGTCGGCACGGTGGTGGTGACGCCCGGAGTGGTCGGGACGGTGGTGGTGGTCGGGACGGTCGTCGTCGGCACGGTGGTGGTCGTCTTCGATGTCGTGGTCGTTGTGGTGGTCGTGGTGGTGGTGGTGGTGGTTGCCGGCGCCACGCAGACGAACCAGTGGCTGATGCCCGCGGGCTTGCCGCTCTCGTTGAGCGGCGCGTGCAGGTCGAGCCACGGCAGGACGCCGAGCGCGGCGGCCGTGTAGACGTTGTAGGCCGGACCGCCCTTCACCACGACGCCGGTGACGACCTGCCCCGGCGGGAACGCGGTGATGTCGATGTAGGTGCCGTCGGACGTGAACGTGCCGGCCGGCATCGCCGCTTCCTGGCCGGGGAGCCCCACTGCGGTGCACGCGTTGCCGGGCTGGCCGATGTCGATGTTGCCCTCGTGCGCGGTGGCGCGGGTGTCACCGGGCTGGGGTGGCGCGGCCTGGGCCGACGCGCCCGTCGCGAGCGCGGCCGCCACGATCACGGCCAGCAAGGGAACTGTTCCGAACAGGGTGCGAGATGCCGTGCGCATGGGAGCTCCACGTGGCTCGATGAGCTGTTCGGCCGATCACGATGATCCGCCGTCTGCTCTATCGTCTTGTGCCGTCCGGTTGATGCACTCCGATGCCAATCCGTTATGCACGTTCGGGTGGAATGTCAGGATGCAGGTGTGGAGACGTCCGCCGTGATCGCGCGAGTCCTGGTGGCGGCCCGTCGGCTGGGGTTGCCCGCCGACGACCCCGAGGTGCTGAAGGACGGCTACAACCTGCTCGTGCGGCTACGGCCGGCGCCGGTGGTGGCCCGCGTGGCGACGGTGACCGCGCTGGCCCGTGCCGACGTGCTCGGGCACTTCCGGCGGGCCGACGACCTGAGCCGGTTCCTGGCCGGGCGCGGTGTGCCGGTGGTGGAACCGCACGGGCCGGGGCCGGTGCGGCACGACGGGTTGGTGGTGGCGTTCGCCCGGCACGTCGGGCACGACCCGGACCGGCGGCCGGACCGGGCGTCGTTCGCCGCGATGCTGGCCGAGCTGCACGCCGAGCTGCGCCACTACCCCGGCCCGCTGCCCGAACGGGGTCCGCTGACCGACGTGGACGCGGCGTTGGCGCTGGTCGGACGGCCGGCGGAGCTGGTCGCCGCACGGGACGCGCTGGTGGCGCGGTGGCCGGACGCGCCCGTGCAGCCCCTGCACGGCGACGCGCACCCGCGCAACGTGCTCGTCACGCCGCGCGGTCCGGTGTGGAACGACTTCGAGGACGCCTGGCGCGGCCCGGTCGGGTGGGACGTGGCGTGCGCGGACGGCGTGTACGGCGAGCCGATCCCCTACCCGGCGGCGGACCTGGCGCACTGGCGGGAGCTGCGGGCGCTGTTCGGCGAGTGCTGGACGCGGGTGCGCGACCTTTACCGAACCCGAACGCGCTCGCGGCCCTGATCGCCGGTGTCGCCGTGCCACGATGCGCGGCGTGCCGGGACTCGTGCTGGTCGTGGAGGACGAACGCGCCATCGCCGACCTGGTGGGCCTCTACCTGCGGCGGGACGGGTTCGGGGTGCACGTGGAGTCGGACGGGCGGGCGGCGCTGGCCGCCGTGCGGCGGTTGCGGCCGGTGGCGGTGCTGCTGGACGTCGGCCTGCCGGGGCTGGACGGCGTCGAGGTGTGCCGGGCGATGCGCGCGGCGGGCGACTGGACGCCGGTCCTGTTCGTGACCGCGCGGGACGACGAGGTGGACCGGGTGCTCGGCTTGGAGCTGGGCGCGGACGACTACGTGACCAAGCCGTTCAGCCCGCGCGAGCTGGTGGCGCGGGTGCGCACCGTGCTGCGCCGCGGGACGCCGCCGGTGGAGGCGGTGCACGTGGTCGGCGACGTGCGGCTGGACGTCGACCGGCGGCGGGTGTGGGCCGGCGACGTCGAGGTGGCGCTGACGTCGACCGAGTTCGACCTGCTGGCCCACCTGATGCGCCACCCGGGGCGGGTGTTCGAGCGGGAGCAGCTGCTGAGCGCGGTGTGGGGTTACGCGGCGGCGGCCGGCACGCGGACCGTGGACGTCCACGTGGCGCAGCTGCGGGCGAAGCTCGGCGACCGCAGTCCGATCAGGACCGTGCGCGGGGTCGGGTACTCGGCGGAGGCGTCGCCGTGACGGCCCGGACCAGCCTCGCGTTCCGCGTCACGGCCCTGTGCCTGGCCGTCGCCGCGGTCGCGGTCGTCGTGGCGGGGCTCGTCTCGGCCCGGCTCGTGCTCACGGCCTCGCGCGAGGTGGCCCGCGAGGCGCTGGCGGACCAGGCGGACGTGGTGGCCGGGCAGCTCGGCGAGGCGGGTCGGCCCGGTCGGGCACGGGTGGTCGAGGTGTTGCGCGGGCAGGGCATCGCGGTGGTCCTCGTCGTGCCGGACGGCGCGCTGGACGCCGAGGTGGAGGCGGTGCGGGCCGTGCGGGCGACGGGCGGCACGTCCGGCCGGGTCGGCACGCGGCTCGTGGAGGCGCGGG
>NZ_JBHTLK010000185.1:0-14629 GCF_042678885.1 Saccharothrix hoggarensis | reverse complement strand
GGCAGGCAGGCGACGACGTCCGCCGTGCTGTCCCGCCAGAGTCCCGCGAGCACGGCGCCGCGACCGGCCCGACCGCCGCGCACGGCACGCGTCCCCGGCAGGCTCGCGGTCAACCGCCGGGTCCGCTCCCACGTCGCGTCGCCGCCGAGCTGGACCAGGGTGACCGTCCACGCGCGGTCGGGGGCGGCGAGGGAGGTGCGCAGCGCATCGGGCAGCCGGTCGAGGTCGCCGTCCAGCAGGACGACGACCTCGACGCAGGCCACCCGGTGAACGCTCGTCACCCGGCCGGCCGGTGGGCGCGCAGGATCAGCGACACCCCGTTGAGCGACTTCACCGGCAGGTACCGCTCGGCCACCACGACCCCGGTGAGGACGGCGTTGACCAGCGGGTGCGGCTCGCCGATGTCGCTGCCGGTGGAACGCCTGCGGTGCAGCGCGACGAGCGGCCGCACCAGCACGTTCCAGCTCCACACCCGGTCCACGACGAGCCCGGCGCCCTCCACGAGCTCGACCAGGCCGTCCCGCGTGTAGCGGCGGAAGTGCTGGGCCTCCTCGTCGTGCGCGGACCACAGGCGCATGTCCGCCGGCACGGTGATCAGCGCCGTGCCTCCGGGCCGGAGCACGCGGCGGATCTCGGCGGCCGCCCGGTCGTCCTCGTCGATGTGCTCGAGGATCTCGAACGCGGTGACGAGGTCAAACTCGCGGTCGTCCCACGGGAGTTCGCGGGCGTCCGCGACCTCGGCGTCCAGACCGCGGTCCCGGGCGATGGCCACCGCCTCCTCGGAGAGGTCGGCGGCCACCGCGGACCACCCGTGCTCCCGCAGGACCCGGGTGTTGCCGCCGCCGGCGGACCCGATGTCCAGGGCCCGCCCCGGCGGGGTGATCCCGCGGAGCTCGCGGGCGAGGATCGCCCGCTTCTCCCGGAACCACCAGTGCCGGTCCTCGACGTCGGCCATCCGGCGGATCTCCGCCGACTTCACGCCCCGTCCTCCGCGGTCAGGCTCTCCAGCACGTGCCCGGCCAGCGCCGCCACGGTGGGCTTGGCCCACAGGATCGTCGGCGGCAGGTCGAGGCCGTACCGGCGCTGCATCCGCACCCGCAGCGCCACCGTCATCACCGAGTCGACGCCCAGCTCGACCAGCGGGCGCTTGAGCCCGATGTCGGCCGGGTCGAGGTTCAGCTCGGCGGCGACCTGCTCCCGCACGTCCGCGGTGACCCGCTCGCGGGCGTCCTCGGCCGACAGGCCCGCGATGTCCACGGCGACGCCCTGGCCCGCCTCGCCCTCGACCGAGTCCGGCGCGGTGAGGTCGCGCAGCATCGGCACCTTGGTCATCGTGGACGGCAGCGGCAGCAGGCGCAGGACCGCCTGGTAGGACGCCTGGTACCGGTCGCCGAACGCCCAGGCGCGGAACGCCTCGGACACCGAGACGGCCTCCAGACCGCGGGAGTTGGCCTCGACCATCGTGGTGGCGATGTCCGCGGACAACCCGACGCCGCGCCACGACGTCCAGCCGAGGCTGACCGTCTCGGTGTGGCCGCCGGAGTTGCGGTGCGCGGCCAACGCGTCGAGGAACGAGTTCGCCGCCGCGTAGCTGGTCTGCCCGGTCAACCGCGCGAACTGGCCGCACGAGGAGAACAGGACGAAGAAGTCCAGCTTCCCCGGCGGGAACAGCCGGTGCAGCGTCAGCGCGCCGTCCACCTTGGGCGCGAGCACCTCGCGGAGCCCGTCCAGGTCGACCTTGTCCACCAGCGCGTTGTTCACCACGCCGGCGGCGTGCACGACGCCGGTGATCGGCGGCAGGCCGAGCGCGCCGGGACGCAGCGCGGCGGCCGTCTGCTCGGGGTCGGTGATGTCCAGCGCGACCGCGTTCACGGTGACGCCGAGCGCCTCCAGCCCCAGCACGCCGTCGATCTGGCGGCGCAGCTCCGGGTCGGTGACCGTGTCCCAGTCGGCCCGCGGCGGCAGCCCGCGCCGGCCTGCCAGCAGCAGCCGCCGGGCGCCCCGGCCGACCAGCCACCGGGCCACTTCGAGGCCCAGCGCGCCGAGACCGCCGGTGATGAGGACCGTGCCGGACGGCGAGCAGTCCAGCGGCGTGCCGTCGGGCGTGCGCTCGATCGAGCCGAGCCGGGCGGCCTGCGCGCCCCGCGACGTCAGGGAGATGACGTCCTCCTCGCCGGCCGCGCCGCGCAGCAGGTCGAGCAGTTCGGCGCCGGTGTCGGGCCCGAGTTCCGGGACGTCCACGACGCCACCCCACAGCGCCGGGTGCTCGCCCGCGATGATGCGGCCGATGCCCCACAGCGGGCCGTGTGCCAGCGAGCGCGCGTCGACCGCGTCGCGAACACCGCGCGTGACGACCCAGAGGCGTTGCGGCGCAACGTTCTCCGGGGCGTTGGCGGCGAACTCGGAGAGCCGCTGCACGGTCCGGATCAACGTCCACGACGTCTGCTCGGTGGCCGTCTCCAGGCTCTCGCCCTCCCCCGCCAACGGCGGCACGAGGACCACCGCGCCGGGCTCGGTGAACAGCAGCGGCCGCAGGTCCAGCGCCCAGTCGTCCTCGTCGTGGCCGTCCGGGCCGGGACGGAGGTCGACCGTGTGGACGCGGACCCGGTCGGCCCGCTCGATCTGCTCGGCCAGGCGGGCGGTGTCCGCCGGCTCGCCGACCAGCACGACCTGCTCGACCTCGGCCGACGTGGTGGCGGCCAGGTCGCTCCACACCAGCTCGTACACCAGGTCGCGGGGCAGGGCGGTGGTGCCGAGGTGCTCCACGGCGGCGAACTTCAGACCGGTGACCTCGCAGACGATCTCGCCGCGCTCGTCGGCGACGACGACGTCCACGGTGTCGTGCGGCGACTTGGGCGACCGCGTGCTGTGCACGATCACCTTGGCCGGCGGGTCGCCGCGGAACGCCACCCGCTCGATGGACCGGGACATCCACAGCACGTCGGCGTCACCGGGCGACACCACCGCCGCGCTGATCGTCAGCGCGCCGTCGAACACGTGCGCCCAGCTCGTGGCCCGCGTCGCCGGCGGCCGCTCGATGGTCATCACGGCCAGCTGCTCGTCGCTGTCGCTGCGCAGCTCGTCCATGTCCCACGGGAAGGCGTAGCCCTCCACGCCCATCCGCGCGAACATCTCGTCGATCCGGCGCAGCGAGCCGATCGGCAGCCGCGCCCGGACCACCTCGTGGTCGAGCCGGCCGGACAGCTGCCCGTTGACGTCGACGTTGGCGGTGGTGTGGGTGATCCACTCGTCGCCCTCGTCGGCGCCGGTGTCCTCGGCGATCCGGGTGGCCAGCGACAGCGCCCGGCCCTCCAGCACGACCTGCACCACGCGCGCCGGCTCGACGGCCAGCGGGGTGCGCAGCACGATGTCGGTCAACGCCGGGGTGTGGTCGCCCTCGGAGGCCGCCGCGACGAACGTGTTGATGATGGACGCGGCCGGCGTGACCTCGACACCCACCAGGCCGTGGCTCTGCGGGTACGGGCGGGTGGCCATGTCCAGCCTGGTCTGCCACACCTTGCGGGCGGGCGCGCCGCTGACCGACATCCGGCCGCCGAGCAGCAGGTGCTTCTCGGGGTCGTGGCCGCCGCCCGGCCCGGCGGTCGCGCCGGACTCCGGGAAGATCCAGTAGGGCCGGTGCTGCCAGGCGACGGACGGCAGGTCGAGCAGGTCGCCGCCGCCGTGCTGCCGGGACCAGTCCACCCGGCCGCCGCGGCTGTGCAGGACGGCCAGGTTGGTCAGCAGCGCCTCCACCTCGTCGGTGTCGCGCCGCAGCGTGCCGGTCGCGAAGGCGTCCTCCGCCTCGACGTGGCGGCACGTCTCCAGGATCGAGTGCGTCACGACGGGGTGCGAGGACACCTCCAGGAACAACTGGTGGCCGTCCTCCAGCGCCGCCTGCACGGCCTCCGTGAAGCGGACGGGCTCGCGCAGGTTCGTCACCCAGTACGCGCTGTCACGCGGGGCGTCCGAACGCGGGTCCGCCAACGCGCTGCTGTAGAGCGGGATCGTCGCGGGCCGCGGGTCGAGTTCCCGCGCGGCGACCTCGACCTGACCGGACACCCGGTCGACGTGGGCGCTGTGGAACGCGATGTCCGAGTCGACGCGCCGGATCTGCACGCCGTCCGCCGTCCATTGCTCGGCGATCCGGTCGACCGCCGCCCGGTCGCCCGAGATGACGGTGGAGTGGGGGTCGGCGGAGATCGCCGCCTCCACGTCCGTGCGGCCGGCCAGGCGTTCCCGGGCCTCGGCGAACGACACCGACGCCATCACCATGCCGCCGAGGCCTTCCAACGACTGGAGGGCGGCGGCACGCCGGCAGGCGAACCGGGCGGCCTGGTCGACGTCGAGGACGCCGGCGGCGACGGCCGCGGCGATCTCGCCCACCGAGTGGCCGATGACGGCGGCAGGCTCGACGCCGTTGGCGCGCCACACCTCCGCCAGTGCGACCTGCACGGCGAACGTCAGGGCCTGCACGTGGGCGGCGGACCACGGCTCGTCGCTCAGCAGCGCCTCGCGCGGCGTCCAGCCCAGCTCGGCGCGGAAGACGTCCGCGAGGGCGTCGATCCGCTCGGCGAACACCGGCTCGGCGGCCAGCAGCCGCCGGCCCATGCCGGTCCACTGCGCGCCGTGGCCCGAGAACACCCAGACCACGCCGGTGTCCTGGCCGGGCGCGGTGCGCGCGGACACGACACCCGCGGTGCCCGTGCCGTCGGCCAGCGCGCGGAGCTTGCCGCCCAGCTCGTCGGTCGAGCCCGCGACGATCCCGGCCCGCTCGGCGAGGTGCGAGCGGCGCAGGGCCAGCGTGTGCCCGGTCGCGGTCGGCGACGTGCCGGGGCGTGCCGCCAGCCAGTCCGCGGTGGTGCGGGCCAGGTCGCGGAGGCCGGTCTCGGACATGGCCGAGAGCGGGAACACCTTGAGGTCACCGGCGGCCGTCTCCTCGACGGGCCGTGCGGCGGCGTCGGCGGTCGCGTGCTCGGGGCCTTCCAGCACGACGTGCGCGATCGTGCCGCCCACGCCGTAGCTGGAGACACCGGCCCGGCGCGCCCGCTCGCCCACCGGCCACGGCGTCCGCTCGCCGACCAGCCGCAACCCGCAGTTCTCCCAGTCGACGTTGGCGCTGGGCTCGCGGTGCAGGCTCGGCGGCAGCTCCTCGTGGCCGAGGGCGAGGACCGTCTTGATGACGCCGACGATGCCCGAGCCGCCCTCGACGTGGCCGACGTTCGGCTTCGCCGAGCCGATCAGGCACGGCGCGTCGGGCGACCGGTCCGCGCCGAAGACACCGGCGAGGGCCTGGATCTCCTCGCCGTCGCCGGTGGGCGTGCCGGTGCCGTGCGCCTCCACGTAGTCCACTTCGGACGGTGCGACGCCGATCCTGGTGTAGATGCTGCGGAGCATGTGCTCCTGCGCGGCCGCGTTCGGCGCCATCATGCCGTCCGACCGGCCGTCCTGGAACACACCGCTGCCCAGCACGACGGCCAGCACGGGGTCGCCGTCGCGGCGGGCGTCGGCCAGCCGCTTCAGGACGACCACGCCGGCGCCCTCGCCGCGGCCGTAGCCGTCGGCGTCCTTGTCGAACGCCTTGCTGCGGCCGTCCGGCGACATCGCGCCGGCGCCGTCCAGCGCCACGTTCAGCGCGGGCGTGGCCATGATGTTCAGGCCGCCGACGACCGCCAGGGGCGTCTCGCCGACGCGCAGGCTCTGGCAGGCGACGTGCAGGGCGGTCAGGGCGCCGGCGCAGGCCGTGTCCACCGCCATGCTCGGCCCGTGCAGGCCCAGGAAGTACGAGACGCGGTTGGCGATGCCGTAGAACGTGGTCCCGTTCACGGCGTACGCGCCGGTGTTGGGCAGGTCCTCCAGCAGCCGCCGACCGTAGTCGTTGGAGTTGGCCGCCACGTAGACACCGGTGTCGGTGCCGCGCAGCGCCAGCGGGGAGATGCCCGCGCTGGCCAGCGCCTCCCAGGACAGCTCCAGCATGAACCGCTGCTGGGGGTCGAGGAAGTCGGCCTCCCGGGGCGAGATGCCGAAGAAGTCGGCGTCGAACCCCTCGATGTCGTCCAGGAAAGCTCCGCGCAGCGTGGTCGCGCGCATGATCGCCGTCGCCTGGGGGCTGCTCGTCGCGTAGGGCCGCCACCGCTTCTCCGGCATCTCGCCGACGGTGCTCCGGCCCTCGGCGAGGAACTCCCAGAAGCGCTCAGGCGAGTTGAGGTCTGGAGCCAACCTACAGCTCATGCCGATGATGGCGATGGCTTCGTCGGGCGCTTCGTACTCGCTCAAGTGCTCGCTCCTCTTCACTGCTCCGGCCGGCCACGTCCAAAGCCGGATCCGTTCATCTCGGCGGTGGGAGAACGCTGCCCCCGATGGCTTCTGCGATCCTTGGTCCTCAAGGCGCGGTTCCCTCAAGGCGCGGACGAACTCACGCGGGGCGAGTCCTTCCTGTGGGACACCTTCGATCCGACGGGGCCGCCGTGGCATCTCCTGACGTGCGGTGGCCCCCGAGGCGAACCCGTTCGCCGGAATCCACCGCGCCCGGCAAGAATCGAGACGCCGCAACGGGCATCGCTGCCTACGCTCGCCCGCAGGACGCAAGCCGGCGGGACGCCGGATCGGACCGGACGGTCGAGGCCGTCCCCGGAACGCGGGAGCACCATGGCGGAGTCGACGGCACAGCCGACCAGGACGGGCGTCTCACCCTGGCCGGAGGACGCGGTCGCCCGGTACGTCGCCGCCGGCTACTGGCAGGGACGCGCGCTGGGCGACTGCCTGGCCGAGACGGCCCGGACCGCGCCCGACGCGGTCTGCCTCGTCGACGGCGACGTGCGGATCACCTACCGCGAACTGCTGGCCCGAGCGGACGCCGCGGCCGCCCGCATGTCCGCCGAGCACGGCCTGCGCGCCGACGACCGGGTCGTCATCCAGCTGCCCAACTGCTGGGAGTTCGTGGTGCTGACGGTCGCGTGCCTGCGGCTCGGCGCGGTGCCGGTGTGGGCGCTGCCGCAGCACCGGAAGAACGAGATCACCGGCGTCGTCGCGCACGCCGAGGCGAAGGCGCTCGTGGTGCCGGACGAGCTGAAGGGGTTCGACCACCAGGAGATGGCGCGCGAGGTCACCGCGGACGTGCCGGTGTGCGAGCACGTCTTCGTGGTCGGCGACGACGTCCGACCCGGTTTCACGGACGCGCGGGAGCTGCTGGCCGAGCCGGACGGCGAGGTCGCGTTCGACGCGCCGACACCGCCCGGGGACGCGGTCGTCACCTTGTTGCTCTCCGGCGGCACGACGGGCGTGCCGAAGCTCATCCCCCGCACGCACGACGACCTCGTGTACATGATGGGCGCCGCGGCGGAGATCTGCCGGTTCGGGCCGGACACCGTCTTCCTCGCGGTCCTGCCGGTCGGGCACGGATTCGTCAACACCGGCCCCGGCATCCTGGGCACGCTCCTGGTGGGCGGCCGGGTCGTCATCGCGCCGTCGCCGTCGCCGCAGGTGGCGTTCGGGCTGATCGAGCGGGAGCGGGTCACCGCGACGTCGGCCGTGCCGGCGATCGTGCACCGCTGGCTCGACCACCGGGCCGCCGACCCGTCCGCGGACCTCGGTTCCCTGCGCCTGGTCCAGGTGGGCGCCGCCCGGCTCGCCGACAGCGTCGCCGCCAGGATCGAGCCGGAGCTGGGCTGCGCGCTCCAGCAGGTGTTCGGGATGGGCGAAGGGCTGCTGTGCCTGACCCGGCTGGACGACCCGCCGGAGGTCGTCCAGCGCTCGCAGGGCCGCCCGGTGTCGCCCGCCGACGAGGTCCTGATCGTCGGCGAGGACGGCGAGCCGGTCCCGGAGGGCGAGCCCGGCATCCTCCTCGCCCGCGGGCCGTACACGATCCGGGGCTACTACCGCTCGCCCGAGCTGAACGCGCGCGCGTTCGTCGGCGACGGCTGGTACCGCACGGGTGACATCGTCCGCCGCACGCCGGACGGGAACCTCGTCGTCACCGGGCGGGACAAGGACGTCATCAACCGCGGCGGGGAGAAGATCAACGCCGAGGAGATCGAGGACCTGGCGCACCGGGTGCCCGGCGTCAGCCAGGCCGCGGCGGTGGCGATGCCGGACGCCGAGCTCGGCGAGACCGTGTGCCTGTACGTCGTGCGCGCCGCCGGCTGCCGGGTGACGCTCGACGACGTGCGGTCGGCGATGCTGGCGGCCGGGGTGGCGGCGTTCAAGGTGCCGCAACGCCTGGTCGCCGTCGACTCGCTGCCCACGACGAACGTCGGCAAGCTCGACAAGGGCGCGCTGAGGGCCGACATCCAACGCCGGCTCGACGGGGAACGCGCGCCGGCACGTCCGGACGCCGCCTCGCACGCCGCCTGAGCCGACCGCTCCACCGACCTGACCCGACCTGACCCGACCCGGCCCGACCGCCCCACCGGCCCGACCGGACCGGACTCGACCCGGCCGCCCCACCGACCGACCGGACTCGACCCGGCCGCCCCACCGACCCCCGGCCGCTCCACCAGCCTCCCGGCCGCGTCACCGGCCCTCCACCGCTCCATCGGCCTCCCGGCCGCTCACCGGCCCCCGGCCGCGTCAGCAGCCTCCCGGCCGTGCCACACCGAACGCCCCGTGCTCCGGGCCACCCGCCCAGGGCACGGGGCGTTCGGCGTTCCGGGCACCGCGCGGCCCCCGTCGGCCCACTACCGAACCCCGCCCCGAGCGTCAACCTCACCGGTGCGAAAACGGGATCGAACCGGCCGCAGTCCAGGAGAAGACGGGACCCCCCCGCGTCGGCAAAATAGTAATTGTTCGACACGGGGAAAACCGGAAAGCAAGACCCGGGAATCCCCGGACAGCAGAAGAAACTCTATCAGGAGGTTCACCATGAAGAAGATCACCGTTCGCGTGCGCCGCACCAAGCTCGCCAGCAAGAGCATGCTGGCCTGCAAGGCGAGCGCCTGAGCTGTCGCCTTCGGGTAGATGAGCTGTCGGGGGGGGACGGGTTACCACCGTCCCCCCTGTGGGCTTTTCATGAAGTGGAGAGGAACGACCGATGGAACTGCGACGCGCCCGTTCCCTGGTGGCGTACTGGGTGGACGGCGAACTGGTCCTTGACGATTTCCTGGCGCCCACCCCGCCGGACGGCGAAAAGCAGGGCGTGGCGGTCGACGGGACCGTGGTCGACCTGCTGAGCGAGTTCGACGAGTGGACCGAGCCCGAGGTCGTGGCCGCCCGCTTGGAGGAGCACGACCCCCAGTCGGTGGTCGAGGCCGTCGACGCCCTCGCCGAGGTGGGCCTCCTGCGCACCAAGGACCAGGCGGACGCCGAAGACCTCGTGCTGGAGAAGTGGAACGCCTGGGGCCCGTCGGCGACCTACTTCCACTTCGACACCAAGGACACCGCCTACCTCAGCGTGGAGCGGGCGGCCGGTGACGCCGCGGCGTACGCCCGGCGCAACGACATCCGCGCCGAGATCCAGGACAGCGGCCCGGCCCCCGAGCCGATCACCCGCCGCCCCGACGCCGAGCGCATCCGCCTGACCAGGGCGTTCCTGCCGCTCCAGCGCGACTTCGGCGACGTCCTGCTGTCCCGGCGGACGCACCGCCACTTCACCGACGACGCCGTGCCGGTGCGCGCCCTCTCCACGATCCTGCACTACACGTTCGCGCCGATGCACTTCTTCAACGCGGGCATCCTCGGCGAGCTCATGCTGCGCACCAGCCCGTGCGGCGGCGCGCGCCACGAGAGCGAGTGCTACGTGGCCGTGCGCAACGTCGAGTCGGTGCCGCCGGGCCTCTACCGGTACTCCGCCGACGACCACAGCCTCGAAGTGGTCTCGAAGGACTTCACGCAGGAGGACCTGGAGCGCATCGCGTTCGGCCAGAAGATGATCACGACCGCCGGGTTCGTGTGCTTCCTGACCGTGAACGTGCACCGGGCGATGTACAAGTACCGCAGCGCGCGGATGCTGCGCACGGTGCTGCTGAACACCGGGCACCTGGCGCAGACGTTCGCGCTGGTCTCCACCGCCGTCGGCCTCGGGCCCGCGCAGAACGACGCCTTCCACGACACCGAGCTGGAAGCCGCGCTCGGCGTGGACGGCGCGTCCGAGACGGCCGTCTACCAGCTGTCCGCCGGCGTGCCGGCGCGGCGGGCGGACGGGCAGCCGATCGCGGACAGCTCCACGGACGAGGAGCGCACGATCGCCGCCGGCCAGGACACCCGAGAGTGAAGGCCGCGCCGTGACCATCGACCAGGAACGAATCGCCACCGCCGTCGAGCCAGGCCTGTCCGTCCGCACGATCCAGCGCCGGGTGATCTGGTCGCTCATCGTCGTGCAGGCGGTGATCGCGCTGGTGTTCGCGATGACCGGTCCCCTGCTGACGCTGATCGCCGAGCGGGTCACCGGCTCGGCCGGGCAGGCCGGACTGGCGCAGGCGATGATCTACTGCGGTGGCATGGCGTTCGCGCTGCCGCTGGCGGTGCTGTCGGTGCGGCTGGGCCGCCGCGCCGGCATCGCCGCCGGGTACCTCGGCGGCTCGCTCGGCTGCGGCCTCGTCGTGCTGGGCGCCGTGCTGTCGAGCTACGCCGTCATCCTCGCGGGCTCCGTCCTCATCGGCGGCGCCATCGCCGCGGGCATGCAGGCCCGGTTCGCCGCGACGGACCTCGCCGAGTCGGGCACGCTCGGCCGGTCCATGGGCGTGCTGTCGTGGAGCTCGATCGTCGGCGCGGTGGTCGGTCCGGCGCTGCTGGGAGTGCTCAGCGGCATCGGCGCGGGCTGGCTGCCCGAGTACACCGGCCCGTACCTCGCGATCGCGGCCAGCCTGGCGCTCAGCGGCACGCTGGTGCTGGTCCTGCTGCGGCCGGACCCGCTGCTCCTCGCGCAGCGCCTGCACCGGCAGAAGGCCCCGACCGAGAAGAAGCCGAAGTTCCGCACCGCGTTGGCGGCGGTGCTGCGCCACCAGGGCGCGCGGCGCGCGATCATCGCGCTGATGATCGTGCACGCGGCGATGATCTCGCTGATGAACATGGCGTCGATCCACATGAGCCACGGCGCCGCGACGCTCGGCGCGATCGGCCTCGCGATCGGTGTGCACACGGCGGCGATGTTCCTGCCGGGCCCGCTGGTCGGGTGGCTGACGGACCGCGTCGGCGTGTACCCGGTGCTGTTGACCGGCTTGGCGCTGGAAGCCGCCGCCGCGGTGGTCCTGATGCTCGCGCCGATGGACGACACCGTCCTCATCGGACTCGGGCTCCTGCTGCTGGGGCTGGGCTGGTCGCCAGGGTACCTGGCGGGTTCGGTCCTGCTCACGGAGTCCACCGAGGGTCCGACCCGGACCCTTGCCCAGGGCGCCTCGGACCTGCTGGTCCAGCTGACCGCCGCCGTCGGCGCGCTCGTCGCGGGCATCATCGTCACCACGTGGAGCTACACGGCGCTGGCCGCCGGCTGGGCCGTCGTGGTGTTCGCCCTGCTGTTCTGGCTGGCCGGTGCGGCACGGGCCGCGCGGACGTCCAAGGCGTCCGTCCCCTCCCCCGCGTCCCCGCGGGACTGACCGGCACGTGACGTCGTCCGCCCTGGTGAACCCCGGTTCACCAGGGCGGACGACTTCACCGGTTCGGGCGGGTCACCGGGGGTAACCTGGTCTCGCCTGGGGAGGCGGTGGCCACGCGCGTGGACGTGGCGGTGAGGGGTCGTCAGGTGATCAAGGTGCTGCTGGCCGAGGACATGCACATGGTCCGGGGAGCCCTGGTCGCGCTGCTGAGCCTGGAGCCCGACATCGAGGTGGCCGCCGCCGTGGCCTCCGGCGACGAGATCGTGCCCGCGGCCAAGCGCTGCCGCCCGGACGTCGCCATCATCGACGTCAACCTGCCCGGCAAGGACGGGCTGGACGCCGCCGTGGAGCTGCACCGCGAGGTGCCCGACTGCCGCACGCTCGTCCTGACCAGCATGGACCGCCCCGGCACGGCCCGCCGCGCGCTCACCGCGCAGGTGCACGGCTTCATGCTCAAGGACGCGCCCGCGGACAAGCTCGCGCAGGCCGTCCGCGACGTCGCCGCGGGCGGCCGGGTCGTCGACGGCCAGCTGGCGCTGAGCGCCTGGGACACCACGACGTCCCCGCTGACGTCCCGCGAGGTGGAGATCCTGCGGCTCGCGGCGGACGGCCTCGACCCGCCGGAGATCGCCGCCCGGCTGTTCCTGTCGGTCGGGACCGTGCGCAACCACCTGACGTCCGTGGTGGCCAAGGTCAACGCGCGCAACAAGCTGGACGCCATCCGCATCGCCCGCGAGCAGGACTGGATCTGACGCCGTGCCGCACGCGCGACGGCCGGCGGCTGCGCGCCGCCGGCCGTCGCGGGACGGTCAGACCCAGGGTGCGACCGGGTACCACGGCAGGATGCCGCGGCGTTCGAGCAGGCGCAGGTCCCAGTACAGGAGCGTGAACACGCCCGCCGCGACGAACGCGGCCGTGGTCAGCGTGGCGAGCCGGCGCGGGTTGGCGGCGAACCAGCGCTGCAGGCGGTTGCCCGCGAGCTGCGTCAGCAGGATGAGCGCGATCGCCATGACGGCGATGTTGCCCACCGACTGGAGCGTGAAGGCGGCCGCGCCGTAGAGCACGTTGCCGCTCTCGGCGGCGTCCCGGAACAGGGCGCGGAACAGGCCGAACGGACGGCCGATGAGGAACGCGCCGACCAGTGCCCCCATCACGACCATGGGCGCGTTCGGGTGACGGCGGGTGAGGCGGGCCAGCGGGTCGCGCACGACGCCGGCGGCGGCCAGGCCGAGGTAGATCATGGCCAGGCCGACCAGCCCGAAGACCACCATGGACTGGATGCTGCGCGGCGACAACACGCCGGCCACGTTGGCGGCGGTCTGGAACTGCGGCATCCGCGTGCCGACCAGCGCCACGACCACGCCGTACGCCGCGGAGACCGCGACCATGCCGACGCACATCCAGCCGAGCGGCCGCAGCACGGCACGGAGCCGTCCCATCCGCGAGGCGGAGCCGCGCAGCGCGGGCGCCATCGCGCCGAAGACGGCGACGTTGCACGCGGTGAACGTGCCGGCCAGGCCGGTGACCAGGGCGAAGAGGATGCCCGCCCCGACGCCCGCGATCGGGGTCGCCTTGGCGTCGTGGCCCAGGAGGGAGTTGGCGACGGTGTCGCCGATCGTGCTGTCGACGAACTCGGCCGACCAGACGACGGTGAGCAGGAACCCGGCCAGGGCGCTCAGCCCGATGGTCAGCCACCTGCGGCGCGGGTAGAGGTCGACGGCGAGGACGGGCGCCGACCCGACGACGGCGCGCGGTCCGCGGTCTGCGGGCGGTCTGCGGTCGGCGGGCGGTGTCTGCTTCGTGGGGGTGGACATGGGTTACCTCCGTGGTGAGGCGTGGGCTGGGCTGCGGTGGCGGTGCCGGGGCCGCGGTGCCCCGGCGGGCGGTGCTCGGGCGGGTGGTGCGCGGGCCTGTCGGCGGCCGGGCGGTGGTGCGCCGGTGAGTGGTGGTGGTGCGATGACGTGCTGCCGCGTGGCGCGGCGACCGGGTGGGGGTCGGGCGGTTGTGCGCCGGCGAGGGTCGCCGAGCCGCGGTGATTGGCGCGGGCGAGCGGTCAGGGGGTGTGGGTGGGGGTTGGCCAGTGCCGCGTGTCCGACAGGAGGGTCGGCGGGCCGTCGGTCGGCTCGCCCCGACCGGTGAGCCAGGCGGTCAGGCCCGGTTGTGACGGCGCCTCGCCGGGGAACGCGTCGGCCAGCGCGGCCAGGTAGCGCTGTGCCGCCGGCGTGGTCGGGTCGTGCCCCAGCGGCACGGTCCGGGTGGTCGGCCGGTCGAGCAGGTCCGGCGTCAGCAGCCACGGCGCGAGGTGCGCGGGTCCGTCGTGCGCGGCGGCGGCGGACCAGCCGGTGAGCACGACGGTCTCGGTGGCGTGCGGGGTGATCGACACGCCGACGCCAGCGGCTTCCCGGCGCGCCACGTCCGCGGCGGCGGTCGACCTGGCCGACGTGTCGGTCGCCAGGGCGACCTCGCGGCCGGCCAGCGAGCGCACCAGTTCCCGCACCGAGGCCGCGTCCGCGTCGGACAGCCGCTCACCCGGCCACGGCACGTCCTCCGCCCGCCCGGTCAGCACCGCGCCCAGCACGGCGCTCGCGTACTCCGGGCCGTCGGCGCCGCGCACGTCCGGACCGGTCCACGGGTCGCGCCCGGTGTCCACGGGGACGGTCCGGCGTTCACCGGCGTGGTCGAGCCACAGCGTGCCGCGCCCCTCCTCCAGCCACACGAGCGCCCAGCGCCCGCTCGCCGCCGGGCGGGACGTGGCGGGCACCAGGGCGCTCGCCGCGTTGCCGACCAGCACCGGTTCGTCGGGCACGTGCACGAGGTTCCAGCCGGGCCGGTGCGGCACGACCAGCAGCGGCATCGCGCCGGCGCGGGTCAGCAGCGGCCGACCGGGTTCCGGGGTGGCGAGGTGGCCCGCCAGCAGCACCTGGGCGAGGCCGCCCAGCAGCGCCAGTGCGAGCCCTGCGCCCAGCACGCGCGTCATGACCGTCGGCGGGCACAACGCGCACCACGCCACCCCCGCGAACCCGGCGATGACGACGACGTTCGCGGAGGTGAGCGGCGGGCCGTCGAACGCGACCAGCGCGGCCGCGCCGCCGAGCACGTCGTCG
>NZ_JBHTLK010000184.1:0-14693 GCF_042678885.1 Saccharothrix hoggarensis | reverse complement strand
GCGTGCGCGAGGTCGACCACGTGCGCCTGCGCGGCCGGCACCGCGGCACGGCGCGCCTTGGACTTCAGCGCGCCCGGCGGCGTCGTCGTGACGTACGTCCCCGAGCCGTGCCGCCCGGCGATCCAGCCCTCGGCGTGGAGCTGCTCGTATGCTGCTGCCGTCACGGTCCGGCTCACGCCGAGCCGTTCGGCCAGCGCCCGCGTCGAGGGCAGCCGGTCACCGCTGCGCAGCCTCCCGTCGGCCGCCGCCGCGCGCAGGGCGTCCGCGAGCTGCACGGCCAGGGGTTCGGCCGAGGCCCGGTCCAGGACGACCGCCAGCGCCGTCTCCGCCAAAGTGGTCTCCTCAGATCGCCGAGAATTGGCTCTTGAAAGGTGCCACTTTACCGGAGAAGGTCAGCGCATGACGTTGTCACCGACGCCCCGCAGCACCATCAAGCGCGGGCGCAACCGCGCCGTGACCGAACGCGAGGCGCTGCACGCCGTTCTCGACGCCGCCCTCGTCTGCCACCTGGCCGTCGTCGTGGACGACGCGCCGCTGGTGCTGCCCACCGGCTACGGCCGCGACGGCGACACCCTCTACCTGCACGGCTCGACCGGCGCGCGCAGCCTCCGCACGGCCGCCACCGGCGTGCCCGTGTGCGTCGGCGTGACGATCCTCGACGGCGTCGTCTACGCCCGCTCGGTGTTCGACCACTCGATGAACTACCGGGCCGCCGTCGTGCACGGCACCGCCGTCCCGGTCACCGACGACGACGCCAAGATGCACGGCCTGCGCGTCATCACCGAGCACATCGCGCCCGGCTCGTGGGACTACGCCCGCCTGCCGACGCCCAAGGAGATGGCCGCGACCGCCGTGCTGTCGCTCGACCTCACCGAGGCGTCGGTGAAGATCCGCAGCGGCCCGCCCGGCGACGAGGAGGACGACGTCGCCGCCAACGAGCGGTGGGCGGGCGTGCTGCCGGTCCGCACCGTGTGGGGCGAGCCCGAGTCGGACCCGTCGCTGGTCGGCGAGTGGGACGTGCCGCCGCACGTCACCGCGCGGAGGTAACCCCGGACAGCGGGTCGAACCGGACCGGCCGCACCGTGCGCCCGCCGTCGCGGTACACGTGGATCGTGACGGCGGGGTCGGCGCCGTCGTTGCGCACCTGGTGCACGTACGACGGGCCGAAGACGCGCGACTGGCCCGCCACCAGGTGGTGCAGCACCTGCGTCGGGCCGGGCGTGACGACCTCCGTCAGCGAGCCGCTGACCACGGTGAACGCGCCGCTGGTCGCGCCGTGGTCGTGCAGGTCGGCGCGCTGGCCGGGCAGCCAGCTCATCAGCCACACCTCCTGCTCGTCCGTCTTCTCCACCAGCGCGGCGAACCGGGTGTCGGGGTCGTAGCGGAGCAGGTGGGCCCAGCGCTCGCGCCGGGCCGCCACGTCGAGCGCGATCCGCACGGGGTGCAGGGCGGCGTGCGACTGGGGCAGGGCGATGGTGTTCTCCGGAACGGCGAACATGGTTCCTTCTCGGGACTCGGGTGGTTGCGAGCCTCACGGGCTCGCGGGACGCGAGGCGATCACCGAGAGAGACAGAGCGCGCTGGCGACCAGGCTGAGGTCGATGTGACCCCGCCCGTCGATCATGGCGCGGAAGGACATGGTGACGAGGGTGGCAGCACGCCGTCACCCGCGCAACCACGTCCCACGAACTGGACCCGTCAGGGGGAGACGCCGGTCACAGCGACCGGAGCACGTCCTCGACCAGGTCCGCGGTGTCCTCGCAGCCCGCGGACAGCCGCACCAGGCCCTCGGGCACCGGGTCGCCCCACTGCGCGCGCCGGTCCAGGCTGGTGTGCAGGCCGCCGAAGCTGGTGCTCGCGAACACCAGCCGCGACCGGTCGAGGAACGCGGCCACCGCGTCGGCGTCGGCCAGCTCGAACGTCAGCACCCCGCCGAACCGGCGCATCTGCCGCTTCGCCACCTCGTGCGCCGGGTCCTCGGGCGCGCCGGGCCACCGCAGCCCGCGCACCGCCGGGTGCGCCTTCAGCGCGTCGTACAGGGCCGCCGCGTTCGCCGCCTGCCTGGTCAGCCGCAGGTCCAGCGTGCTGAGGTCGCGGTGCGCCAGCCACGAGTAGGGGGGGCCGGGGATCGCGCCGCCGGTCGTCCGCGCCGCCCGCACCCGGTCCGCCAGCTCCGGGTCCGAAGTGGACACGTGACCCAGCAGCACGTCGCTGTGACCGGCCACGGCCTTCGTGTCGCTGCTCAGCACCGCGTCCGCGCCCAGCCGCAGCGGCTGCTGGCCGAGCGGCGTCGCGGTCGTGTTGTCCACCGCCACCAGCGCGCCCGCCGCGTGCGCGGCCTCGGCCAGCGCCGCGATGTCGCACACGTCCAGACCGGGGTTCGACGGCGACTCCAGCAGCACCAGCCGCACCCCGTCGAACGACGGGTACGGCCCGGCGGTCGGCGCCTCGACCACGTCCACGTGCAGCTCGGCGACCAGCGTGCGGGTCAGGTAGTAGCCGTCGCTCGGCACCACCACCACGTCACCGGGCCCCAGGACCACGCGCAGGAACGTGGCGATCGCCGCCATGCCGGACGGGAACAGCACGGCCGTGCCGCCGTCCAGCTCGCCGAGCGCGGTCTCCAGCGCCCGCCACGTCGGGTTGTGCGCCCGGCCGTACGTGTCGTCGCCGCCCAGGTGGTACGCCGACGCGAACACCGGTCCCGCCAGGAACGGCTCGCCCGGCGCCGCCGGCGTCGAGTGCACGACCCGCGTGCCGTCACCCCAGGTCATTGACGTTCCGCCTTCCGCTCGCGGCCCAGCAGCGCCGCCGTCAGCACGCGTGGGTCCAACCCTTCGTGGCACACCTGGTGCACGCCGTCGGTGATCGGCATGTCCACGCCCACCCGCGCGGCCAGCTCCCGGATCGACGAGCACGACTTCACGCCCTCCGCGACCTGCCCGTGCGCGGCCTCCTGCGCCTGCGCCAGCGTGTCGCCGCGGCCGAGCCGTTCCCCGAACGACCGGTTGCGCGACAGCGGCGACGCGCACGTCGCCACCAGGTCGCCCAGGCCGGCCAGCCCGGCGAACGTCAACGGGTCCGCGCCCAGCGCCGCGCCCAGCCGCGCCGTCTCGGCCAGGCCGCGGGTGATGATCGAGGCCATCGTGTTGTCGCCGAACCCGAGGCCCGCCGCCATGCCGCACGCCAGCGCGATGACGTTCTTGCACGCCCCGCCCAGCTCGCAGCCCACCACGTCGACGTTGGTGTACGGGCGGAAGTACGAGTTGGAGCACGCGTGCTGCAGGTCGACCGCGCGGTCGTGGTCGGTGCACGCGATGACCGTCGCCGTCGGCTGCTCCGCGGCGATCTCCTTGGCGAGGTTCGGCCCGGACACCACCGCGACCTGGTCCTCCGGCACGCCGGCGACCTCGCGGATCACCTCGCTCATCCGCTTCAACGTGCCCAGCTCCACGCCCTTGGCGAGGCTGACCAGCGTCGCGCCCTCCGGCAGGGACGTCCGCCAGCCGGTCAGGTTCGCCCGCAACGTCTGGCTCGGCACGGCCAGCACCACGGCCTGGGCGCCGTCCAGCGCCTTCGCCGCGTCGGCCGTGGCGGACAGGTTGGCGGGCAGCGTGACGCCCGGCAGGTAGTCGGCGTTCACCCGGCTCGTCGAGATGGCGTCGGCGACCTCCGCGCGCCGCGCCCACAGCACCACGTCCGTGCCGGAGTCGGCCACCACC
The DNA here is from genome assembly GCF_042678885.1 of Saccharothrix hoggarensis. Classification (GTDB taxonomy): domain Bacteria; phylum Actinomycetota; class Actinomycetes; order Mycobacteriales; family Pseudonocardiaceae; genus Actinosynnema; species Actinosynnema hoggarensis. Next base: position 10,972 of record NZ_JBHTLK010000184.1, on the reverse strand, counting down.
TTGGCGAAGGCGGTGCCCCACGACCCGGCGCCCAGCACCGCGACCCGGTCCACGTCAGGCCTTCTTGGCGTAGAAGCCGTCGGGCGCCTGCTCGTCGCGGATGTCCGCGAGCAGGCCCTTGACCTCGGTCATCAGCACGTCGGTGACCTCGCGCAGCAAGGCGAGGTTCTGCGGCTGCGCCCGGTAGGCGTCCAGGTCGACCGGCGGGCCGACCTTCGTCACCACGGTCTTGCGCGGGAACGGGCGGAACTTCTTGCGGTAGTGGTCGTAGACGTCGCGGGTGCCCCAGCGCGCGGCCGGCAGCACCGGCACGTCGTGCTCCAGCGCGAGCCGCGCCACGCCGGTGCGGGACGTCATCGGCCAGCCGTCCGGGTCGCGGGTGATCGTGCCCTCGGGGTAGATGATCACGACGAGGCCCTGCTCCAGGGCCTCGTGGGCGGCGCGCAGGCTCTGCTGGGCGTCGGCCGTGCCGCGGTAGACCGGGATCTGGCGGGCGCCCTTCACCACGGCGCCGAGCACCGGGACGTTCCACAGGCTGTGCTTGGCGAGGAAGTGCGGCACGCGGCCCTGCTTGTGCGTGAGGACGGCGTCGTACACCGGGTCCAGGTGGGACACGTGGTTCATCACGATGAGCGCCCCGCCTGTGCGCGGGATGTTGTCCCCGCCCTCGCTGCGCCGCCGCGCCATCATCGCGGTGGCGGGGTAGAAGACCGCCGCGGCGAGCCCGACCCAGAAGCCGCCCTTCTCCTTGGCCACGTGCACTCCCTCTTCGTCGTGGACCTGGAGTCTTCCCCACGTCGCCGGAGGCGACAATCAGTCCCGAGCCCCCGGCCAGGTCCGGCCGGCATCGGGGAGTATGGCGGGGTGGGAGCCGACGTGGACCTGGTGGTGCCGGTCAAGACGCTGGACCGGGCCAAATCGCGGCTGGTGGGTGCCGGGTTCGACCGGCCCGCGCTGGCGCTGGCGTTCGCCGTGGACACGATCGCGGCGGCGTTGCCCGCGGTGCGGCGTGTGTTGGCGGTCACGTCCGACCCGGCGGTGGCGCTGGAGCTGCGGGCGCTGGGCGTGGAGTCGACGGCCGGACCGGAGGGGTTGAACGAGGCGCTGCGGTTCGGGTTCGAGGTGCTGCGGGCGCGGGACGCCGGGTCGGTGGTGGGCGCGTTGCAGGCGGACCTGCCGGCGTTGCGGACGGTGGAGCTGGCGGCGGCGCTGGCGGCGGCCCGCGGCCGTTCGTTCTGCCCCGACCGCCAGGGCACCGGCACGACCCTGCTCCTGTCCGCGCCGGGCGGCCCCCTCGACCCGTCGTTCGGCGTCGGGTCGGCCGGGGCGCACGCGGCGTCCGGTGCGGCGGCGCTCGTCGGGCCGTGGCCTTCGCTGCGGCACGACGTGGACACGGCCGAAGACCTGGGGCTGGCGGCGGTGCTCGGCCTGGGGCCGCGCACGGCGGCGGCGTTCAGCCCGGTGGCCGGCTGACCGTTCCGCGGTCTCGCTCACGGGCACCGGTCGGCGGCTGATCCGGTCCGCGGCTGATCCGGCACGCGGCCGATCCGGCGCGCCCCCAACGCCGCCAGCTAGCTTTTGCGGGTCTTTACGTTGGTGACGGTGGGATGGGACTAACGGCGGACGGGTCTTCCGGCGGCAGGATGAGAAGTGCGACCAACTCGTCCGCCGAGCAGAAAGACCCGTCCGTGCTCCACCGTAACGCCCCGCTGTCCGTCGAAGGCCGCCACCGCCTGGTCCAACGCTGCAAGACCCGCCCGATCGCCCACGTCGCGGCCGAGATGGGCATCTCGCGCCAATGCGCCTCGAAGTGGGTCAACCGCCACCGCCGCTATGGCGAGGCAGAGCTGCCGGACCGTCCCAGCGTCCCGCACCATCAACCCACGGCAACCTCCGCCGAGGTCGTGGCCCGCATCGAGCGACTGCACCGGGACCACAAGTGCTCGGCCCGCCGCATCGCCCTGGAACTGGAAGCCGACGGCGTCCGCATCTCCGTGCGCACCGTCGGGCGGCACCTGGCCCACCTCGGCCTGAACCGTCGCCGATTCCTTGCTCCGACCGGCGCGAAGAACCGGCGTCCCCGCCGGATCACCGCTCGGTGGCCGGGCCACATGGTGCACCTGGACGTCAAGAAGGTCGGCGTGATCCCGACGGGGGCGGCTGGCGGGTCCACGGCCGCGGCAGCGAGCAGGCCCGACAGGTCGAACGCGCCAAGAACAAGGGCTCCCGCGCCGCTACACCTACCTGCAGTCCGCGGTCGACGGGTTCTCCCGTCTGGCCTACACCGAGGCCCTACCCGACGAGAAGGCGGTCACCGCGATCACATTCCTGCACCGGGCCAGGGCGTTCCTCGCCGCCCACGGCATCGGCCACATCCACCGCGTCGTCACCGACAACGGCTCCTGTTACCGCGCCCACGACTTCGCCAAGGCCCTGCTCAGAGCCCGTCACCAGCGCATCACGCCCTACACCCCGCGACACAACGGCAAGGCCGAACGCTACAACCGCATCCTCACCGAGGAGTTCCTCCACGCCCAGACCTGGAGCAGCGAACAACAACGCACCGACGCCTTGGCCGTCTGGAACGTGCACTACAACTACCATCGGCCGGCCCCACACTGCCGCCGGAAACCAACCGCCAGCCACCCGGCTCCACACCGGCGTCACCAACGTCCTGGCCTCATACACCTAGTAGTCGAGTCAAGGTCCCACCCCGTTGTCGCCTACGCGGGTCGCCAATCAATCTCACGGCGTACCGCTTCCCCGACAAACTCTACCAAGCGTTGTACCCGTTCCCGAACTCACGCAGCTTCGCATTGCCGCGGCGCTCTAGATCCTCGCCGGTGAGCACCCTGCAGATCGGTCGGAAGCGTTGAAAGGTGAGCCGACAATTCAGTCAGCTCTTTGACGGCGGCACGTACGTGGGGTCGAGTACCCTGACACTCAGCCGGCTTACCTCAACACCAGCACCGAGCATCTCCTCGCTGAGCCCTTCGGGGAGTTGCGTGTACTTTCCTTCGCGCCCTGCATGTGATCGAAGTGCATCGCTTTGCCTGTCAGGCGCGCCATCGTCTGCAATGCGTCCTGCAGCGACAAGAGCGTCTCCCGCTGGAACGCGTGACTCTCGTTTTCCAGCTGGACAGCGCGTTCGAAGCGCCGTGACTCGCTCTCACGGAGATGAGCTCTCGTCGCGTCGTCGCTCGTTCAGACCAGCGAAGAAATACCCGCCCAGCGACGCGAGAAGCGTCGCCACGGCGATAAGGATCTGGGTTAGCGGTGTCAAATCCATCGTGCCGTCCGTCCTTGCCTCGCCTCAGCTCATCGACCGCGTCGCGTAGTAGCCCCGCGCATCGACCTCCTTGTCGAGCTGGTCGACGTAGGACGCTTTGAGGTCCCTGCGCGGCCGCAATGGGAGTGCCCGCAGAGCCTGCTCCAGCTGCAGGTGCGACTGGCCGGGGTGCTGCCGGTTGACCACGAACTGACGCAACTGCGCGGTGTCCACGGGCAGCTGATTGAGCGCGGCGCTAAGGCCGTCGAGCGCGCTGAGGTACAGCGCCGGCTGAAGCGCCGCCTTGTCATGTCGGCCTCATCGAGCCACTAGATGATGTCCTGCCGGCTCTGCTCAGAAGCGGCGTCGTCGTAGCGCGCGGCCACCAGGGGCGTCCTTCTTGAGCTGAAGGTTCTTCCAGACCGGGTGCTTCCTGTACCGCTCATAGCCTGTCGCCACATCACCTCATTTCGACCGGTCTAGATTTCCTCTGGAATGATCGTGTACTTCGTGCCGTGCTCCTCGTAGAGGCGCTTGATAGAGTCGCTGTCCGCCGGCGACTCGTAGACCGCGCGACGGATCTTCGAGCTCTTCAGGTCGAGACCTTGCAGGATGCCGTCCTTCTCGATCCCGACCGCGATGATCCGGTCGAACTCCTCCCCGTACTCGTCCGCGTACTCCGCCAGCGCCTTCAGCTTCGGTGCTGAATCGCCCAGGTGCGCACCGTGCGGGTCGATGATCGACGGGCGCAGCTCGCCGTCCACGAGGTGCACGAAGACGAAGTCCGGCTGCACCGACTTCCAGGACTCGCCCGACTTGTGCGCAATCCGCAGCGAGTGCTTCCCCGCCGTCGAGGGGTTCCGGTACCAGCCCTCGAGCGTGCCGAGGCTCTGCTCGTACTTGATCGTTGCCCGCTCCCAGCGGTTCTTCGCCATCTTCTGCTCGAGTGGGTAGTCTCCCTCGGCCGTCGAGAGCAGATGCTTCTTCTCGGCGGGAAGCGGATTCATGTCCGTGTCCACGGAGTCGACCCGCTCATCAGTCTTGATCTCGACGACGTCACGCTCCGGCTCTCGAGCCATTTCCAGGATCGCTTCGTAGGTCGGTTTCCGCGAGTCGGGCAGGCTTGCGATGCCGTTCTCCTTGGTCGTCAGCCACAGGCGGGTCAGCGAGTCGGCCGCGTCCTCCACACGCTTCTGCACGTTGGCGTCGATGAATGCCAGGGCGGCGACGCGCGCTCGGATCGCTGTGATGTCGACGGCGGTCGGATCGCCCTCCTCGTACGCGTCGTTGATCGCTACCTGAATGTTGCGGCCCAGGTAGCGGTTAACGACCGAGGAAGTGAGTATGCGTTTGAGGTGCCGCAGCGCGTCGTCGACGGTGGCCGCGTCGGCATCGCGGGTGTCGGTCGAGTCCGACGCCTCGCCCTTGCCCCGCTCGACCAGGATCCGGCGGATGTCCGCCGTCATGATTAGCTTGGTTTGTGCCTCGACGTCGTCGAGGTTGGCCGAGATGATGCTGTCGAGGACGTCGAACATCGCCTCGTGCGCCAGATGGTCGGCGTTGGCGACCAGCTCGTCCTGGGCGAGCGCCTGTGCAGCCTTGAGGATTCGCTTGATCGGACGCGGCGCAGCGGCCGGCTTCCGGAACGACGGGAGGTCCCGGATGAGCCGGAACACTTCGTCGGGCACGTCATGGTTGCGCTGCAGCGTGACCGGCTTGAGCATGACCTTGCTGACCGCCGCGCCGCGCTCGCCCGAGCGCGGCTCGCGCATGCCCATGATCTCCTCAGCGACGATCTTCGCCGTCTGCTTGTCGAAGTAGGGCAGGTAGCAGGAAGCGGCGTTGAGGCGCTCGACGCTGGTCTCCTGAGCCAGCGGAGTGCGGACCATGCGCCCGAGAAGCTGGGTAACGTAGGTGTCGTCGTTAGCTGGGCGCAGCGAGACGAGGACCTCCGCCCGGGGGCAGTCCCAGCCGGTCGAGACCGCGTCCTTGGCCAGCAGGACCCGGATGCGATGGTCGTGCTGCACGTCCTGGGGGGCGACTTTCGGGATCTCGTACGCGCCGACCTCGATGGTCGCTCTGTCGCCGAGGACATGGGCCACGCAATCCGCGGGCATGTCCGGCCAATGTTTGCGGATCGTCTCCAGGACGAGGTGGATGATCTCGTCCTCCTCCTTGAGCCCCTTCTCGGTGTCGCGCTCTCCCGCGCTCTTGTTCGGGATCTGCGCGACCAGCAGCGGCACGACGCGGTCGATGCCCTGCTCGTCGCAGTAGGCATCCCACGCCTCGCAGATCTCGACGAAGTCGAGCGTGGCGTCACGGACCATGGTGGTCGAGAAGTCGCCGTCCTCATCCGGGATGTCGAGAGTCAGCGCGTTCTTCAGCAGGCCGGAGTCCTGCACGTCCTTGGGGTCGATGACGACGTTCTTCTCCTTCGTGAACGCGTCGGCCTTCGTCATCGCCTCGTCGAACCGCTTCACAGTCGCCGAGATGCCCCAGACGATCGGCACGGCCGGGTTGACGCCGTTTCCGTTGATGATCTTCTGCACGATCGTCTGCTCGGTGCTCGTCGGGGACTTCATGCCCTCGTGCGCCTCGTCGAGGACCATGTACAACGTCTTGTCCGGGTCCTTGATCGTGTTGGCGAGAATTTCCCAGAACGTGAAGTGCCGGGTGTCAGTGTGCTTGACGAAGTCCGCCCGGTCGCGGAGCTTATCCGGATTGATGAAGTAGACGGTTCCGGTTTGCAGCGACTCCTCGGAGTACGTCTTGTCGAGGAGCACCAGGTCGCCGGCCGGGATCCGGTCGGCGCACTCGATGAAGCGGCTCTTCGTCTGGGCGTTCAGCGCCGGATCCTTCGATACCCAGAGCACGACAGCAGACGGATCGGGCTCGACGTTGAACTCGTCGCTGCCGTGCAGGAGCGCCTCGATTACCGTCGCAGCGATCACTGTCTTGCCGGAGCCCGTGGTGGACGAGAGAGCGAAAGCCGTGCGCCGCTGCCGGCCGTGCCAATCCTCACGCGCATAGCCCAGCGTGGTGAGGATCGTGCCGACGGCGGTCGTCTGGTAGTCCTTCAGCGTGAAGCGCATCGCTCAGGCCCTCCCGGTGTTGATCTGGAACGTGCGCAGGTAGGACTCGTAGAGCCGCACCGATTCGACGGCGTCGGGCAACTGCCCCGCAATGGCCTGGTACTGCGTCTCGTCGTCGGTGACGATGTAGGCGATCCGCAGACCCTCTACTTTGTCGACGGCCGCGAGGAACTCCCTGGACGCGTCTACGTTGAACAGCGCGGCATAGGTGTCGGCAACGTCGAAGGTGTTGCTGCGCTCGTCGATACGACGGCCCTCGGAGCCAGCCCGCATCCACAGCAGCGGGGCGATCCGCTCGAACGCCATGTCGGCCTCGACCAGGGCTGGGTTCTCGTAGGTCAGAGTGAAGAACTCGACGTTCTCCTCCAGTCCGTCAGAGATCGGGAACTCGTCCACGAACTTGTACTCGCCGTTGATCGGGTCGCCGGCCGGAGTCCGCCCCGTGATGGCGGCCTCGATACGCGGCTTGGTGATGTGGTCGCAGATTCCCAGCGCCTCCCAGTCCGGGTGGCCCGGCCGGAGCTTCTTCTTCACGAGCCCCTTCTGCTCGTCGGCGGAGACCTCGTTGTTGGTGACCGAGATCGAGTGACGTCTCCCTCCGTCCTGCCTGTTCAGGCGCATGACGGCGTGCGCGGTGGTCCCGCTGCCGGCGAAGAAGTCGAGGATCAGCGCGTCGGGCTTGTGCGACACGAAGAACCGGAGCGCATCCTCTACGGCGTAGAGCGACTTCGGGAACGGGAACTTCCGACCGGGGAGCAGCTTGCTGATGAGCCGGCTGCCGCTGTTTCCGGCATCGTGGCTGGTGATGCGCCAGACGTCGGTGGGCAGGAACCGGGTTTCGTAGGACGAGGCGTCTGTGATCACCGACCCGTCCGCCCGATGACCCGTCACCTGGAAGTCGCCCCTGGTGACCTTCGCGCTCTCGCCCTGCTTCAGGTAGTAGACCGTCGTGCTTCCTTCTCGCCACCCGCCGAGGCGAGCGTGCCCCTTCGCGACGAGCCCCTTCAGCATCGTGGCGCTGATGCGCCACCGCCCTTCAGACCCGTCCTTGCGGATGGGCCACACCGCCGTTGCGCCCGCGGGCGCATCGACCTCCGTGCGGTCCTGCCCGTAGTAGGGCTCGCCGATGTCGACGAAGACGGGCCCCTCTGGGGTGTCCCGGACGAAGACGGGGTAGAACTGGTTGACGCTGTCCGCGCGCGCCGAGTCCGCCCCGCTCCGGATCAGACGGCTCCAGTAGAGGTCCTTCTTGTTGTCGGTCTTCACAGCATTCCACTCGGCATCGAGGACCTGCGGCTCCGGCCGAGAGACGCCGAGCTGGACGAAGAAGAGGTACTCGGCCGCGCGCGCGAATGTGCCCTTCCTCGTCGCACCGGCGGAGTTGATCGAGCTGCTGACCATCGTGATCCGTGCTTCCGGGAAGCACTGCTCCAAGAGCAGCCCGAGACGCAGGTACTCCTTCTCGTCGATGGTCACGATCAACACGGAGTCACGAGGGTCCAGCAGTCGACGCGCGACCTTCAGCCGCCGCTCCATGAACGCGAGCCACTTGCTGTGCCGGTAGGAGTCCTCGCCGTCGACGTAGTCGTTGTTGTACTTCCAGTCCCTCGCGCCCGAGTTGTATGGCGGATCGATGTAGATGCAGTCGACCTTGCCCTGATAGGTGAAGAGCATCGCCTCGAGCGCGTGATAGTTCTCGGCGTTGATGACCGCGTGGAACGGCTTGTCGCCGCCGCGCTCGACCTTCCCGGTCGAGACGAGGCCCGGATAGATCGGATCGCGGAAGTCCGCGACGAAGACCAGGTCTTCGAGGGCTCGTGTGGTCTCCTCCTTGGTTCTCGGGTCGAGCAGGCTGGCCACGCGCTTGCTCTTGGCCCCCGAGATGGCGGTGACAATCCAGTTCGCCTTCGACTCGACCTCGGTCTCGCCGCACGGCGGCAGGAAGCGCACCTTGTCGCCCACGGAGATCGGTCGCCCCGTGAGCGCGACGGACTCCGGGGTGTGTCGCTCGAAGTTCAGCCCGAACTGCCGCCTGCTCTGCAGTGCGTCGAAGTGCCGGCGCAGCTCCTTGGCCGTGTCCGGGTCGCTCTCCTCGACGCGCGCGAGGAGCGCTCGCAACTCGTTGCTCACAGGTTGATGCTCCAGTCCTTCGTAACTACTTCACATCCTGCCGGATGCCGCCGACAACGCTGGGACACCACCCGCTACCGCGTCGCGTAGAACGCCACCGCGGAGCTCGCCGCGACGTTAAGCGAGTCGATCCCGCCCGCCATCGGGATCGTGACGCGTCGATCGAGTACCTTCTCCGTCTGCGGCTCGAGCCCGTGTCCCTCAGTCCCGAACACCAACGCAAGGTTGTCATGATCCTCGGCGACCAACTCATCGAGAGTGATCGCGCCGTCTCCCAGCGTCATGCCTGAGACGACGTAGCCAGCCGCCTTGAGTTGGTCGATCCCGCTGGGCCACGGGTCGATCCGCGTCCACGGGACCTGGAACACCGTGCCCATCGAGACGCGAATGCTGCGTCGGTACAGCGGGTCGGCGCAGCGAGGCGTCACCAGGACCGCGTCGACCCCCATGGCCGCGGCCAAGCGGAACACGCGCTGTCGTTCGTATGGTCGACCAAGGAGTCGAGGATTGCGATGCGTGAGCGTCGCTTCGATGGCGCAGCGGAGCCCGCCGCGCTGCACGTTTTGGAACACCCCACGTTGGTGTGCGTGGCCTGCGCCTCGTACGCCGCCGTGGTGAGCTTGACCACCTCGACGCCGCGCGCCAGGTCCGCCACGAACACCCGCCCCCGGTGCCAGTACGGCGCGAACGACACCGCGCCCTCCGGCCGCCAGTACGCCACCTGGATCGGGTGCGCCGGATCGGTGATGTCCAGGAACCGCGTCCCCTGCTCGTACCAGGAGTACGCCACGATCCGCTGGTGCACGTCGAAGTAGTGCGCCGAGCAGAACGTGTCCGGCCCCGGCAGCGTGCCCTCCTGGTCGTCCGGCGACCACACCCCCACCGTCTTCAGGTGGAACGGCCGCTCCGGCGTCGCCCGCCACGACTCGCCGTCCGTCGAACCCTCCAGCGACGAGATGACGAACCGGCCCTGGTCCTCGCACGTCGCCGACCCGAACGCCTCCTCGGTGTGCAGCAGCAGGCTGCCCGCCGGGTGCTCCCGCGACGGCTTGGGCCCGTCCTTCAGCGTCCGCCCGACCGGCCGGAACGAGTTGTGCGAGAACGACGTCGGCATGTCGAGCTTCGGCGCCGCACCGCCCGCGTACGGGATCGGGTCGTACGCCGTCGCCTCCCGCACCTGCCCGCTCAACGGGTCCCGGTGCCAACCGCGCGTGTGGTAGCCCCGCGTGCCGCCCGTGCCCGCCACCCACGCGATGCCCGCCGCGTCCACCTGGACGTCGTGCGTCATGTGCGTCTCGCCCTGGTTGCGGTTCAGGTCGACGTACGTGGCCAGGGTGACCGGCTCGCGCGGGTCGCGGATGTCGGTGACGAACACCTTGCCGGACCGCCGGTAGGTGTCGGGGTCGGTGGACGGCGTGCCGTCGTAGCCGGTCGTCCACAGGTACGAGCAGTCGTTGACGCACGTCGTGATGTGGCCGGTGCCCATCGGCTGGAAGCTCAGCAGCTCCAGCCGCTCCGGGTCGGCCGCGGACACGAAGTAGACGCCCGTCGGCCGCTCGTTGCCCGGCTGCCGGCCGAACGCGCTGCGCTCGCGGGCCAGGAACACGAGCTTGCGGTTCGGGTCGACGGTGACGTCCTCGTTCTCCCAGAACCGCTGCTCGGGGTCGTCGCCGGGCAGTGCCAGCTCCGGCTTGGTCAGGTGGTCGAGCAGCCGGGGCCGGTCGGCGTCCGTCACGTCGTAGGTCTTCAGCCCGAACGTGCCGCTGAGGAACATGACGTCGCGGTGCCGGTACTGCAGGAAGTTGATGGAGACGGCGCCTTCGGTCTCGGGGATCGCCGCGCGCAGCTCGACGTTCCTGGCCGCCGCGGCCAGGCCCCCCGCCTGCCGTCCCGGTTCCGGGACCGACGCGGACGCCGTGCCGGGACCGACGAGCCCTCCGGCGACGGCGAGCAGCGACGCGGTCACCACCCCTGCCAGAACCCTCATGCCCACTCCCTCCGGTGACGGGGTCACTCCGGAGCGTGGCAGGGACGCCGGCGTGGTCACCACCCTCCGATCGGTTAGCTTGGGGACGTGACGAAGCGCATGGCCGAGCAGGCGACGGTGAGCGCGCACCACCCGGACGGCTCAGCGACCGTGCTGCGGGACGACGGCGTGCTGGTGGACGTGTCGGCCGACGCGGTGGCGCGCGGGGGCTGGCGGTCGCTGCGGGCCGGCCAGCGGGTCACACTGGTGCGCGACGAGGCCGGTGACGTGCGGGGCGTCCTGCGGCCGGTGTGACCCGGCCGGTGTGACGCGGAGTTCACCTCGTAGTCGGCTCCGATCAGCGCGGAGTCGCCCGTTCTGGGGAACAATGCTGATCGTGAGCACGGAAAACACTCCCGAGCAGCCCGCGCCGAAACGACGGACGAGGACGCCGCGGGCGACGCCCGCTGCGAGCACCCCCCGCCGTCGCCCGCGCCCGGCGGTCCGGCGCGGCGG
>NZ_JBHTLK010000183.1:0-14747 GCF_042678885.1 Saccharothrix hoggarensis | reverse complement strand
CTCGGCCCGCGCCCGGCCGGCCCGCGCTCGGCGGGCCCGCGCTCGGCTAGTCCCGCGCTCGGCTAGTCCCGCAAGGTCTCCAGCAAGGCGCGGGTCAGGTTCGGGGCCAGTTCGGGGTGCGCCACGACCTCCTCCGGCACGTCGACGCTGCCGCGCAGGCGCAGCACGCACGCCGCCGAGCCGTCCCGCAGCACCGCCGCCACCAGCCGGGCCTCACGGCGCTGGGGGTGCTCGGCGGCGAACCGGCGCGCCTCCTCGTCGTCCAGCTCCTGCTCGGTCAGCTGCGCCTCGGCGTCCGGCGGCAGCACGACGATCTCTTGCGCGAGCGCGCAGCCGTGCACGACCTCCGGCCACACGATCCCGGCCAGCGCCCGGTCCAGCTCGGCGTCCGGCAGCGAGTCCTGCGCGATCGGGGTCAGCGGCGACGACTCCGGATCGAGCTGACCCGCCAACTCCGGCTGCTGGGCCAGCAGCTCCGCGGTCGGGACCAGCGCGAACAGCTGGGTCGGCTGGTTCCACCCGGCGGTGGACACGAACTCCTCGACCTCGCGGGCGACAGCGGGCAGCACCACGGGCGGCGTTTCACTGGCTGACACGTCCGTCATGCTCCCATCCGCCCGAAACGGACGACCGAACGGGGAACCCTCGGCGGCCTCCGTAGAGTTGGACAGAACGTACGAACGCCACTACCGCGATCCAGGAGCGTGCCCCGTGGCCACACGGCCCCCGGTCGGACTGCCCAGGCTGTCCCGTCGCAGCCGGATTCTGCTCATCGTCGGTGCGGTGGTCCTGGTCGGTATGATCACCGGCTCAAGGCTGCTCGGCACCTACGTCAACTGGCTCTGGTTCGGCGAGGTCGGATTCCGCAGCGTCTACGCCACGGTGCTCGCGACCCGGTTCGGGTTGTTCCTCGCCGTCGGCCTGCTGGTGGGCGGTCTCGTCGCGATCAACCTGATCCTCGCCTACCGCAGCCGGCCGGTGTTCGTGCCGGTGTCCGGGCCGGACGACCCGGTGGCCCGCTACCGCGCGGTCGTCAGCAGGCGGATGAAGCTGTTCGCCATCGGCCTGCCGGTGATCGTCGGCCTGATCGCGGGCGCCTCGGCGCAGGGCGAGTGGCAGATCGTCCAGCTGTTCCTCAACGCCACCTCGTTCGGGACGACCGACCCGGAGTTCGGCCGCGACATCGGCTTCTACGCCTTCGAGCTGCCGTTCTACACGTGGCTGCTGTCCTGGCTGTTCATCGCCACGGCGGTGGCGTTCGTCGCCGCGGTGGTCGCGCACTACCTGTTCGGCGGCATCCGGCTGGCCGGTCGCGGCGGCCAGCTGTCCGGGCCCGCGCGCACGCACCTGGCGATCGTGGCCGGCGTGTTCGTGCTGCTCAAGGCGGTCGCGTACTTCTTCGACCGGTACACGCTGCTGTTCTCGGACCGGAACAACAAGTTCCACGGCGCCACGTACACCGACCTCAACGCGGTGCTGCCGGCGAAGTTGATCCTGCTGTTCATCGCGGTCTTCTGCGCCATCGCGTTCTTCGCGGGCGCGGTGCTGCGCAACCTGCAGCTGCCGGCCATCGCGACCGTGCTGCTGGTGTTGTCGAGCATCCTGGTCGGCGCGGCGTGGCCCGCCGTGCTGGAGCAGTTCTCGGTGAAGCCGAACGCCATCCAGAAGGAAGCGGACTCGATCAGCCGCAACATCGACGCCACCCGACAGGCGTTCGGGCTGACACCGGACAAGGTCGAGAGCAAGCCCTACGCGGGCAAGCAGAACGTCTCGCTGGAGGAGCTGAAGAGCGACCAGGCGACGTTGGGCAACGTCCGGCTGCTCGACCCGGCCGTCATCTCGAAGACGTTCACCCAGTTCCAGCAGCTGCGGCCGTTCTACTCCTTCCCGGACAAGCTCGACGTCGACCGGTACAAGGTGAACGAGCAGGTCCAGGACTACATCGTGGCGGTGCGCGAGCTGTACAGCGCCGGCATCCCGTCCGGCCAGCGCGACTGGATCAACCAGCACCTCATCTACACCCACGGCAACGGCATGGTGTTCGCCGAGGCCAGCAAGGTGAACTCGCCCGCGGACGAGGGCGGCAACGGCGGCTACCCGGTGTTCGAGGTGACCGAGGTCGGCCAGGACGGCAAGGTCAAGCCGGGTCCGTTCGGCGTGCAGCAGCCGCGCACCTACTTCGGCGAGCTCGGCTCCGCGGGCGACTACGCCATCGTCGGCGGCCGCGGCGAGGGCGCGCCGGGCGAGTACGACACCGACGGCTCGTCGTACACGTACGACGGCAAGGGCGGCGTCCGCATCGGCGGCCTGTTCAACAAGCTGGTCTTCGCCGCCGCCTACGGCGAGCGGAACATCCTGTTCAACTCGGCCATCGGCGACGACTCGCGGATCATCTTCAACCGCCACCCGCGTGAGCGCGTGGAGGACGTGGCGCCGTGGCTGACCGTGGACGGCGACCCGTACCCGGCCGTCGTCGACGGGCGCATCACGTGGATCGTCGACGGCTACACGACGCTCGACAAGTACCCGTACGCGCGCCGCACCGCCCTGGGCGACGCCACGAACGACTCGCTGCCGGGCGTCGCGCAGCAGCCGAACCGGGAGATCAGCTACATCCGGAACTCGGTCAAGGCCACTGTGGACGCCTACGACGGCACCGTGTCGCTGTACGAGATGGACGACAAGGACCCCGTGCTGAAGGCGTGGATGGGTGTCTTCCCGGGCACGGTGAAGCCGAACAGCGAGATGTCGCAGTCGCTGCGCGAGCACCTGCGCTACCCGGAGGACCTGTTCAAGGTCCAGCGCGAGATGCTGTCCGAGTACCACGTGGACAAGCCGGACGACTTCTACTCCGGCGTCTCGTTCTGGTCCGTGCCGTCCGACCCGACCATCGACAACGCCACCACCGTCGAGGCGCAGCAGCAGGGCGTCCAGCAGCAGCGGGACCGGCAGCCGCCGTTCTACGTGCTGGCGGGCGACCCGACCGGCGACCCGAACAAGGTCAGCTTCCAGCTCACCAGCGCGCTGGTGCGGCTGAACCGCGAGTTCATGGCGTCGTACGTGACGGTCAGGTCCGATCCGGACAACTACGGCAAGATCAGCGTCCTCACGCTGAACAACGAGGCCAAGGGTCCGCAGCAGATCCAGACCACGTTCCTCACCAACGGCGAGGTCAGCGGTGAGCTGAACCTGCTCACCCAGCGCCAGACCAAGGTCGTCTACGGCAACCTGCTCACGCTGCCGGTGGGTGGCGGCCTGCTCTACGTCGAGCCCATCTACATCGAGCGCGCCAGCCAGAACACCCAGTTCCCGCAGCTGTTCAAGGTGCTGGTCAGCTTCGGCGACAAGGTGGGCTACGCGCCCACGTTGAGCGAGGCGCTGGAAGAGGTGCTGACCGGCGCGGCGGCCCAGGTGCCGGGCCAGGACACCTCCGGCCAGCCGCCGGCGTCCACGCCGTCCGCCACGCCCCCTCCGCCCGCGAACGGGCAGCAGGGCGGCACGGAGGTCCAGCAGGCCGTGCGGGACATCCAGGCGGCCTTGGCGCGGGTGAAGGCGGCGCAAACGAGCGGTGACTTCGCCGAGCTGGGCGCCGCGTACAAGGCGCTCGACGACGCGACGAAGAGGTTCGAGACGGCCAGCGCCGCGACCACGTCCTCGGCCCCGCCGACGACGCCGACCGGCTGACCCTCTTCGACCTGCGGTGATACCGCGATCGGGTGGCCTGGGACACGTCCAGGCCACCCGATTTGCATTCCCCGGTAACCACGGCGTAGAGTTCTAAATGCAGCGCGGGGTGGAGCAGCTCGGTAGCTCGCTGGGCTCATAACCCAGAGGTCGCAGGTTCAAATCCTGTCCCCGCTACAAAGTCGGAGAGCCCTGCCCGTGGAGATCACGGGCAGGGCTTTTCCGCATTTGCATTGGGGGTCCGACCCCCAAACCCCGGGCAGGCGGGCTTCGCCCCCTGCACCCCCTGGGGGGCGTTGCCCCCTTGCCCCCCAGTCGGTGCGGGTGAGTGGGGATGTGCCGGTCGGAATGTGGTGTGAGCTGGGGGAATGTGGTTTGGGACCCCCGTGTGAAAGTGGTTTTCGGGGCGTGTATAGTTGTCCTTACAGCGCGGGGTGGAGCAGCTCGGTAGCTCGCTGGGCTCATAACCCAGAGGTCGCAGGTTCAAATCCTGTCCCCGCTACGAAAGTGAAAGACCCCCGGAGATTTCTCCGGGGGCCTTTTGCTATGCGCTTGTCAGGTCATGTTCTCCGCCCAGTACTGGGCGCAGGTCAGCGAGCACACCCGGCCCTCGCCGCTCACCGTGCGGTGCCTGCGGATGTGCTTGCCGCACACCATGCACTCGTCCTTGCCCGCCTGGTCCGGGATCGTGCCCGACGCCCAGGCGCGGGCGTTGCGCACCACCTTGGTCCCCGTCGTCCACTTGATGCCCACAGCTGACCTCCCAGTCGAACGAACACCCGGGGTAATGGTCCCACCACCCGACGTGTTTGCCACGTCGAGAGGACGACATCACCGGGTTGTGCTATCGGGCGCCGGCCCCGTCGGGGCGTGTCGAACGCTGCGCGTGACTCCGCGCTGCCGTTCGAGTGAAGGTCGTGAGGCGGTTTCCCTTGGCGCTCAATGGATTTCCAACTGGTGTGGACAAATGCGGTCAAGCGGCCGAACGCGTGGCGTTGATCAGCCGGCGGTTACGCAGCGATGTTTCCCGTTGCTCCGCTTGGCCCAACTCCACTAGCCCGTGATCAGCCACAGTGGACAGAACGGCTGACCATTGTGGACAGCTCGCGTGAGGCGTGGCACCGTTGGTGGTGTGTCGGACCTGAATGCGACGGCGGCGGCCCTGCTCGGGCTGCTGCACGACGGACCCAAGACCGGTGGCCAGCTCGTGGCTGAGGCCGGAGAGCGCTTCGGCGCGTTCTTCAGCGTCACCCGCAGCCAGGTCTACCGCGAGCTGCCCGCGCTGGCGGACGCCGGCCTGCTTCGCCTCGGCAAGCAGGGACCGCGCTCGAGCCAGCAGTACGTGCTCACGGCGGCGGGCAAGAAGGCGTTCAAGAACTGGCTGCTCTCCGAGCCGGGACCGGACCACCTGCGCAGTCCGCTGATCCTGCGGATGGTGCACGCGGGCTCCCTGACCGCCAAACAGCGGCAAGGGCTCGTGGACTCGGCGCGCGCCAGCTACGGCGCTCAGCAGGAGGCCGCGAAGACCGCTGTCAAGACCGCCGAGGACGCCTACGCCAAGGCGGTCGCCGAATTCGGCCTGGCCCACGCCAAGGCCGTCCTGAAACTGCTCGACGCCATCCCCACGGCCTGAGGCGCGCCCACCGGTCGCGCTCCGCGACCGGTGCCGGCGTAATCTTTGGACGTGAACCCCGACGTCGAAGCAGACATCAAGGACCTCTCCGCCACCCTCGCGAGCATCGAGGCGGTGATGGACCTCGATTCGCTCCGCGCGCAGGTCGCCGATCTGGAGGAGCAGGCGGCCCGGCCCGACCTCTGGGACGACCAGGAGACGGCGCAGCGGGTCAACAGCCAGCTCTCGCACAAGCAGGGCGAGCTGCGCCGCATCACGGGCCTGCGGGACCGCCTCGACGACCTCGGCGTGCTCTACGAGCTGGGCGAGGACGAGGACGACGCGGGCAGCATCGCCGAGGCCGACGCCGAGCGGACCAAGCTCCGCGAGGAGATCTCCTCGCTGGAGGTCCGCACCCTGCTGTCCGGGGAGTACGACGAGCGCGACGCGCTGATCACCATCCGGGCCGAGGCGGGCGGCATCGACGCCGCGGACTTCGCCGAGATGCTGCTCCGCATGTACTCGCGGTGGGCGGAGCGCCACAACTACGGCGTGGACGTCTTCGACACCTCCTACGCGGAGGAGGCGGGCATCAAGTCCGCCACGTTCCGCGTCTCGGCGCCGTACGCGTACGGCACGCTGAGTGTCGAGCAGGGCACGCACCGCCTCGTGCGCATCTCGCCGTTCGACAACCAGGGCCGCCGGCAGACGTCGTTCGCGGGCGTCGAGGTGGTGCCGGTGGTCGAGCAGACCGACCACGTCGACATCGACGAGAAGGACCTGAGGGTCGACGTCTACCGCTCGTCGGGCCCCGGCGGCCAGGGCGTCAACACGACCGACTCGGCGGTGCGCCTCACGCACATCCCGACCGGCATCGTGGTCTCCTGCCAGAACGAGCGCTCGCAGCTGCAGAACAAGGCCACCGCGATGGCCGTGCTCCAGGCGAAGCTGCTCGAGCGGCAGCGCCAGGAGGAGCAGGCGAAGATGGACGCCCTGAAGGACACCGGGTCCAGCTGGGGCAACCAGATGCGCAACTACGTGCTGCACCCGTACCAGATGGTCAAGGACCTCCGCACCGAGCACGAGGTCGGCAACCCGTCCGCGGTCCTCGACGGGGAGATCGACGACTTCCTCGAAGCCGGCATCCGGTGGCGCAAGCAGCGGCAGTCCTGATCGGTCAAGCCGGGTGAGAGGGAAGCTTTACCCAGGCCACGAGTACACTCGCCCCTCGTGATTCGCCTCGAACACGTGTCCAAGGTCTACAAGAGCTCGGCGCGCCCCGCACTCGACAACGTCTCCGTCGAGATGGACAAGGGCGAGTTCGTGTTCCTCATCGGGCCGTCCGGCTCCGGGAAGTCGACATTCCTGCGGCTCCTGCTGCGGGAGGAAGTGCCCAGCAAGGGCCGCGTGTACGTGTCGAACTTCGACGTGGCCAAGATGTCCCGGCGCAGGGTCCCCCGCCTGCGCCAGTCCATCGGCTGCGTGTTCCAGGACTTCCGGCTGCTGTCCAACAAGACCGTGGCGGAGAACGTCGCGTTCGCGCTGGAGGTCATCGGCAAGCCGCGCAACACCATCGTCAAGGTGGTGCCCGAGGTGCTCCAGCTGGTCGGCCTCGACGGCAAGGCGGAGCGGATGCCGCACGAGCTGTCCGGTGGCGAGCAGCAGCGGGTGGCGATCGCCCGCGCGTTCGTCAACCGACCCCTCGTCCTGCTCGCCGACGAGCCGACGGGAAACCTGGACCCCGACACGAGCCAGGACATCATGTTGCTGCTGGAGCGGATCAACCGCACCGGCACGACGGTGCTGATGGCCACCCACGACCACTCCATCGTCGACTCCATGCGCCGCCGCGTGGTCGAGCTCGACCACGGCCGGATCATCCGCGACGACGCGCGGGGTGTTTACGGCGTGGGCCGCTGAGCCCGAGGCCGCCGGACCCCCTCACCCCCCGACCCTGAGGAACGTTCCCCCCGATGCGTACCAGCTTCGTGTTCAGCGAGGTCGTCACCGGCCTGCGCCGGAACGTCACGATGACCATCGCGATGATCCTCACGACCGCGATCTCGCTCTTCCTGCTCGGCCTCGGCCTGCTCGCGGTCCGCGTGGTCGACAAGATGCAGGACAACTACCAGGGCAAGCTCGAAGTGTCCGTGCTGCTGACCAACGACGTCAGCGCGAACGACCAGGACTGCACGCAGCAGCCGTGCGCGGGCCTGCGCAGCCAGCTGGAGACCACGTCCGGGGTCAAGACGGTCGTCTACGAGAACCGCGAGAAGGGCTTCGAGCGGTTCAAGCGGATCTTCGAGGCGCAGCCCGAGCTGGTCAAGCTCGCCCGTCCGGAGGCCATCCCGGCCACGTTCCGGGTGAGCCTGGAGGACCCCGAGCGCGCCGACGTGATCGCGCAGGCGTTCAACGGCAAGGCCGGCGTGAAGTCCGTCAACGACCAGGGCGAGTTCCTGAGCAGGCTGTTCGACGTGCTGAACGGCCTGCGGGACCTCGTGCTCGGCCTGGCGGCGCTGCAGGCGTTCGCGGCGCTGCTGCTGATCTCGAACACCATCCAGGTGTCGGCGTTCACGCGGCGCACCGAGGTCGGCATCATGCGCCTGGTGGGGGCGACCCGCTGGTACACCCAGCTGCCGTTCCTCATCGAGGCGGTGGTCGCGGGCATCATCGGCGCCGTCGTCGGCGTCGGGTTCCTGATCCTCGCCCAGGCCGCGGCCGTGGACCGGGTGTTCGGCGACCTGTTCACGTCGGGAATCCTGCCGCGCATCGGCATGTTGGACGTGTTGGTCATCTCGCCCATCCTGCTGGGTGTGGCGGTGTTGATCTCGGCGCTCACCGGGTACGTCACGCTGCGGTTGTACGTGCGCCTTTAACCGCTGGCGTGCTCACGTAAGGTTTCCCCATGGTCAAGGAACGCGGTCAGAAGGTGATCGCGTCGAACCGCAAGGCTCGGCACGACTACACCATCCTCGACACCTACGAAGCGGGTGTCGTGCTCGTCGGCACCGAGGTGAAGAGCCTGCGCATGGGCCGGGCGTCCCTTGTGGACGCCTTCGCCCAGGTGGACGACGGCGAGATCTGGCTGCACGCGCTGCACATCCCGGAGTACGTGGCGGGTACCTGGACCAACCACGAGGTGCGCCGCAAGCGCAAGCTGCTGCTGCACAAGAACGAGATCGAGCGGCTGATCGGCAAGACCAAGGAGAGCGGTCTGTCGCTGATCCCGCTGTCGATGTACTTCAAGGACGGGTACGTCAAGGTCGAGCTCGCCCTGGCGCGCGGCAAGAAGTCGTACGACAAGCGGCAGGACCTCGCGAAGCGCGACGCGCAGCGGGAGATCCAGAAGGCGCACGGCCGCGCGTTGAAGGGGCGCTACTGAACGGGCTGCCCGGCCTGGTCGACGTGCACGTGCACTTCATGCCGCAGCGCGTGCTCGACAAGGTGTGGGCGTTCTTCGACGAGGCGTCCCGCCACTACGGCGTGGACTGGTCGATCCGGTACCGGCTGCCCGAGGACGAGCGGCTGGCCGTGCTGCGCTCGTTCGGGGTGATCGGCTTCGCGCCCCTGGTGTACCCGCACAAGCCGGGCATGGGCGAGTGGCTGACGGACTGGGCGCTGGACTTCGGCGCCCGCGTCGACGGCGCCGTGCCGACCGCGACCCTGTACCCGGAGCCGGGCGTCGAGGGGTACGTGGCGCGGGCGTTGGCCGCGGGCGCGCGGTGCTTCAAGGCGCACGTGCAGGTCGGCGGGTACGACCCGCGCTCGCTGGACGGCGCGTGGGGCCTGCTGGCCGAGGCGGGGGTGCCGGTGGTCGTGCACTGCGGGCACGGGCCGGTGCCGGGCGCGCACACGGGGCTGGACGTGTTCGAGGACGTGCTGCGGCGGCACCCGTCGCTGGTGGCGGTGCTCGCGCACGCCGGGATGCCGGACTACCTGGGCGCGCTGGACCTGGTCGGGCGGTACGACGGGGTGCACCTGGACACCACGATGGTCGGCGTGCCGTTCACCGAGGCTCAGGCGGCGCTGCCCCGTGACTGGGCGTCACGGCTGGTCGACGTGACCGACCGGGTGGTGCTCGGCTCGGACTTCCCGAACATCCCGTACGACTACTCCGTGCAGCTCGACGCGATCGAGAGCTGGGCGGCCGCCGACGACCGGCTGGGCGAGCCGTTCCTGCGGGCCGTGCTGCACGACAACGGCGCCCGGCTGCTGGCTATCCCAGGTTGAGGTAGGCGAGCACGGCGCGCACCCGGCGGTGCTCCGACGTGCTCGGTTCCAAGCCGAGCTTGGCGAAGATGTTGCCGACGTGCTTCTCCACCGCGCCGTCCGACACGACCAGCGACGCGGCGATCGCGCCGTTGGACAGGCCCTCGGCCATCAGCCCCAGCACCTCGCGCTCACGCTGGGTGAGCGAGTCGACCGGGTTGCGCTTCGACCGCACCATCAGCTGCGTGATGACCTCGTGGTCGATGCTCGTGCCGCCGTCGGCGACCCGGCGCACCGCGGCCACGAACTCCGAGACGTCCGCCACGCGTTCCTTCAGCAGGTAGCCGACGCCGTTCGCGCCGCCCGCCAGCAGCTCCACCGCGTACCGCTCCTCGACGTACTGCGAGAGCACCAGCACCGGCAGGTTCGGCACCCGCTTGCGCGCCTCGATCGCCGCCCGCAGGCCCTCGTCGGTGAACGTCGGGGGCATGCGGACGTCCACCACGGCCAGGTCGGGGCGGTGCTCCTCGATCGCGGCGAGCAGCGCGTCGCCGTCCTCCACCGCCGCGACCGTCTCGATGCCCTCGTCGGCCAGCAGGCGCTGCACCCCCACCCGCAGGAGGACCGAGTCCTCCGCGATCACCACGCGCACGGCAGCTCCGTCCGGATCACAGTCGGCCCGCCGAGCGGGCTCACCACGACGACCACGCCGTCAATCGTCGCAGCCCGGTCCGCGAGGCCCGCCAGGCCACCGCCCGGGCGCACCTCCGCGCCGCCGCGGCCGTTGTCGGTGACCTCCACCACCACGGAGTCCTCCGTGCGGGTCACCGTGACGTGCGCCTCGGTCGCGCCGGAGTGCTTGGCGATGTTCGTCAGCGACTCGGCGACGGTGAAGTACGCCGTGCTCTCGACCGCCGTGGGCGGGCGCGGCTCGACGTCCACGGAGACGTGCACCGGGATCGGGGAGCGCGCGGCCAGCGACGACAGCGCCGCGTCCAGCCCCCGGTCGCCCAGGACGGACGGGTAGATGCCGCGGGCCAGGTCGCGCAGCTCCGAGATGGCGAGCTTGGCGTCCGCGTGGGCCTCGGCGATCAGCTCGCGGGCGCCGTCCGGGTCGCTCTCCATCTTCGTGCGCGCCCGGCCGAGCCCCATGGCCACGGCGACCAGGCGTTGCTGCGCGCCGTCGTGCAGGTCGCGCTCGATGCGCCGGCGTTCCGCCTCGGCCGCCTCCACGCCGCGCGCCCGGCTGGCCGACAGCCGCTGCGCCTCGGCGGACAGCACGCCGTAGCGGGACGGGCCCAGGAGGGACTGCGCGAGCGCCGCGTGGCCCCCGGCCATCGCCTTGAGCATCCGGTGGGCGAGGAAGCCGAGCACCAGGCCCAGGACCGTGACCGGCAGCGCCTTGGCGAACGAGTCGATCAGCCACACGGTGCCGCCGCCGAAGTCCACCTCCCACGTCGCCGGCATCCAGTGCTGGTAGAACGGCAGGAACACCGTGCCGGCGACGACCGACCAGGCCGCCACCGTGAGCGCGAACTCGACCGCGCCGAGCGGCAGCATGATCAGCCAGTAGGACAGGTCGCGCCACGTCGCCGGGTCCCGCGCGATGCCCTTGGCCCGCTTCACCGCACCGTCCTCCAGCGGGCGGTGCGGGCGGGGGATGTCGACGCCCAGCGTCGCCCGCAGCCAGGCCCGTTCGGCGTTCGCCGCGCCGCGCGCCAGGACCAGCGTCAGCACGCCCAGCGGCAGGCCGACCCAGATCACGGCGGTGGCCGCGCTCACCGCGCCCAGCGTCACCAGCAGCACGAACCAGAAGATGCCGGTGACCAGGTTCAGCAGGAAGTACCCGCTGATCCTGACGATGCCCGGGTTGACCCGCGTTGCCATGTTCCCCCACTCCCGAGGCTGGATGTGCCCGACCAGCATCGCCCGAACGTGTGGCCGGAACCATCAGGTCCGCCGGTCGGCGGGGGGTGGGGACAGCCCTACCACCGTAATGGGAATGAACCGGGGTGCGCGGGGCGTTATGCTGTGCGGAGCAGGACCCACGACACGGGGGTGAACGGTTTCGACTTTGTGCGTTGATTCAAGGGAAGCGTGCCGGTGCAGGCGAGAGACCACCGCAAGCGTCATCGCAAACCAATAAGCGCCGAGTCTAACGACCAGCGCGCGTTCGCCCTCGCCGCCTGAGGCTAGGAGCGACGCTGTCGGCCCGGGGGCGCCTCCGCTCCGGTCGCCGGCATCAGCTAGGAGGCTCACCACCGTTCCCGGCCACGGGGAACGGTCGGGACACCCACAGTGGCTGGGCTCATCACGGTGACTTGTCCGCGTGATCACCGGGGCCGAGTAGAGGTGTAGCGGACTGCGCACGGAGAAGCCTTGTTGAGACGGCAGAGGACCCGGGTTCGATTCCCGGCACCTCCACCACCGCGGAGCGGCCCCCTTCCTTCAGGACGGGGGCCGCTTCGGCGTTTACGCGGCCTGGCCGTCCGCCGGCCTCGCCGCTCCCTTCCGCTTCGCGACGAACGGGAGGTCGGCGAACCGCGGTTCGACGCCGTGGTGGCGCGGGTCCTCGTTAAGCCGCAGCGGCTCGACCGGCGAGAGCGCAAAGAGCCGCGCCACGTCCCACCGCCGCCCGGCGATGGCCGGCACCACCACCCTCGAGCGCTCGGTGACGCGCCTGCGGCCGTCCAGCGTGTTCACCTTCGCGTCCAGCTGCTCCAACGCCGCCGGCTCAAGGCGCCGCGCCCAGGCCGACACCCGCGCCCGGGTGACCAGGTGGCTCGCCGCCGTGGCGCGGGTGAGCCACTTGACGTGCACCCGCTCGTCGTCGGGGCCGATGACGCCGGCGAGCTCGAACTCCGGGTGCATGGGCGTGCGGGCGCGGCTTTTGTCGAGGCAGATGAAGGGCGCGCTGCTCGTGAGCGCCAACTCCTGGTCACTGATGCGGATGACGTGCTCCGCCCGGAGAGGGCTGTCGACCACGCGGGTTTCCGCCACCCAGTGGCTTCGCGCGCCGTTGATCGTGATCGGGCCGTCGTACTCGGTGCTCACGTCGGAGTGGAATTTCACGTAGTCCCGAAGTGCTGAGCCGCCGCGGTGGCGGTAGACCGTCGTCGGAGCGGTCGGGTACGGCTGACGTGCCAAAGTTCGAATCCTTCTCTGGTAATCGCACGAGCGCGGCGTTCGACGTGCTGGGAGCACGGAACGGAATCGCGCGGTGCGTGCTGTTGGGTGCAGGTGCGGTCGGTCAGGCGGAGGCGCCGGTGGACGACTCGCTGAACGTCACGATCGCGGCGACGGCGATGACGGCCAGCGGGACGACCGACCAGGCGCCGAGGCACAGCACCACGGCGACGACACCGGGGACGGCCAAGCCGAGAAGCCTGCGGGTGCGGCGGTGAGCTGCGACAACGCTGGTCAAGGGCTTGGCGGCGACGGGCGCCGGCTCACGCGCCGCGGCGCCCGGCTCCCGGACGGCGGCGCCGCCGTCCGGCACGAGGTGCACGAGGACCGTGAGCCGACCGCCCGCGGCTTCGGAACCACCCGGCCGTGGTGGTGGAAAACCTGGATTTGGCCGCCGGTACAGCTCTACACTCAACAGTTGTTCCTCCGAACAGTCTTCTGGTTGCTAGGCCAGGGAGATGCGGTCGGGACGTCGCGCGGCCTCCTGCGCCAACAGGGGGCCGCGTTCCCATTTCTGCCACGGCGCACGGTGACGCCGTTATGAAGCATGCCGGATCGGAGGCTTCCCAACGAGGCGGAATGCCTCTCGGACGTTGTTCCGTCGCCGAACGGACATCCGGCTGCGTCGAGCGGTGTGGGCCGTGTGGTTCAACCGATGGGTGAAGCAGATCGAGGGTTTCCACCGCCCGATACGTGCAGTTGACCTACCGATCAGTTCGGGGGGAATGTCAACGATGTCGGGTCACACGATCGAGTGAATATCATCCGAGATTGGTGACGGGAATTCCTCTCAACTGGGGTTCGGGGCCGTGGCCGAAGATCAAAGAACGCTGTGGCCGACCGGTCCGCCCTGGTCATCGCCGGCGGTCGAACCGTTCACCGCGCCGGGCGATCCACTCGCCGATGACGGCGGACGCGCCGGTATCCCGCGAGTCAGCGGCGGGCGGCGGGGGCGGTCAGCGGGTCTTCCGGCCAGCGGTGCTTGGGGTAGCGGCCGCGCAGTTCCGCCCGCACCCGGGGGTAGCCCGTCCGCCAGAACGACGCCAGGTCGCCGGTGACGGCGGCCGGTCGGCCGGCGGGGGAGAGCAGGTGCAGGACGACGGGGACGCGGCCGTCGGCCAGGCGGGGGGTCTCGGTCCAGCCGAAGACCTCCTGGACCTTCACCGGCAGCACCGGGTCGCCGGTGGAGTAGTCGACCCGGACGCGTGACCCCGAAGGCACTTCGAGGCGGTCGGGGGCGAGGTCGTCGAAGCGGGCGGCGGCGGGCCAGGGGAGGAGCTGTCGGACGACGTGCTCACCGCTGATCCGGGCCAGGTCGGACTTGCGGCGGGCGTCGCCGACGTCCACCACGGCCAGCAGCGCGTCGTCGTCCACGGCCGGCCACGGGTCGCCGATCACGCGGTGCAGGAAGGCCATCCGCTCCCGGGTCCGCAGGCCGTCGGCGTCCCAGCGGAGGAGCCCGAGACCCTCGGTGCGCAGGCCTTCCAGGAGCGCGCGCCGGGTCGCCTCGCGGTCGTGCAACGGCTTGCTGGACAACGTGATCGCGCCCAGCTTGCGCAGCCGGTTCGCGACCACGTCGCCGTCCCACCGGACGTCGTCGACGTCGGCGAGGAGCGTGGCCGCGGCGGCGACCGCCAACTCCTCGTCGGCACGCGCGGCGAGTCGGATGCGGCCGTGCGTGCGGCCCGGTTCGCGGTCGGCGACGGCCACGGCCAGCCACTCGGCGTCGGCCAGGCCGCTGCCCGGCGGCAGCTCGGCCGCCGTGCCGCCGGCCATCAGGTACACCGGGGAACCGGGGGAACGGCGGCGGGCCAGGCGTTCCGGGTACGCGAGGGCGACGACGAGGGCCGGGTCGGCGGAAGTCTGGGCAGTCGGGGACGTCGGGGACGCGGGGGCGCTGACCAGCGCGGACAGGCGGCGGACCTCGCGGGGGTCGGCGTCGCGGGTCGTCAGCTCGATGCCGGAGCTCGCCCGGTCGTCGTCCAGCAGGGCCACGACCTCGGCCGCCCTGCGCGCGCCGACGGCCGCCGCGCCGTCCGGCAACGCCCGCGCCGTC